>NZ_JCBDGH010000012.1:0-103980 GCF_059833955.1 Vibrio sp. R15-SG3-ISO1A | reverse complement strand
TTATCCCAATACCACGACCACTTGGTTGACAGAGCCTTGAGGCTGAACCGGAACCACACCCTCGAAGACTTGGCCGTTCACCGTGATGGATTGAACCCCTTTGCTCACCGAATTCGGATTGTCGACTTTGATGTGATAAGTGGCACCTAGCCACTCACGCGTAACCTCAAAGCCCGGCCAATCGGTCGGAATACACGGGTCGATGGTTAGGCCATCAAATCCACTGCGCACACCCAAAATAAAGTTGGTGACCGCAAAGTAAGCCCAGCCTGAGGTGCCGGTTAGCCAAGGGTGGTTGGCGCGGCCATGATCTTGATGATCGCGCCCCATGATGAATTGGACGTAGGAGTAAGGCTCCGCGACACGTTTCTCGATGATGTCGTTTTGGTTGTATGGGTTGAGCGCATCGTAGAACTTCATCGCACGATCGCCGCGGCCCAGTTTGGCCTCTGCGACCCAAGCCCAAGGGTTAGGGTGTGAGAAGATGGCGCCGTTTTCTTTCACGCCCTGGTAGACGCGAGTAACAAAGCCGATGTCGTCATTAGGGGTCGCAAATGAGGGCGAGTTGAGATGCAAGCCGTATTCGGAGAATAGGTGTTCATCAACTGCGTCCATGGCTCGCTCGCCACGCTGCTGCGAGACCGCACCAGAGAGGACGGCGAGGGTGTTCGACTCCAGATGGACACGGCCTTCTTTTTGCTGCGCAGTACCAATCTTGTCGCCATTTTTGGTCAAGCCGCGAATGTACCAACCGCCTTCGTCGTCCCAGAGGTGAGTTTCACACGCTTCACGGACATTAGCCGCCATTTGGCTGTATTTCTCCACATCCTCCTCTTTACCAAGGAACTTGGCCAAGTCGATGAACTCTTGCAGTGCCCAGAAATGGAGGAAAGAGACCATCGATGACTCGCCGCCACCAAGGTTGAGACAGTCATTCCAGTCAGCGCGCAGGCCTTTACAGATGCCGGTTTGACCGACGTACTCAGCCGAGAAGTCGAGCGCGGCTTTCATGTGCTCATAGACACTGGCTTCGCCGCCATCGGCATACGGAATGGTCTCATCAAAAAATCCGTGCTCGCCCGTTTCCATCACGTATTTACAGATGGTCGGCACCAACCAAAGGTGATCGTCAGAGCAGGTATCTTCAATGCCGTGGATCTTATCTTCATCGGAAGGGGTTGGAACCACGGTTGGTGATTTGGAGGGTTTCACATCTGCTTTTTCAGGATCGAACCAGTCAGGATCAAACAAGTGCAGACCGTACCCCGCTTTGACCTGACCGCGAAGCAGATCGACAATGCGCTTGCGCGTCATTTTCGGGTTGGCGTGTGGGACGGAAATCGCATCCTGAGCCGTGTCACGATAGCCCAACCCAGTACGTCCACCCACTTCAATAAAGGAAGCGAAACGTGACCAGACAACACAGGTCTCGGCTTGGTACAGCGTCCAAGTGTTGATCATGGTATCCAGACCTTCGTTCGGCGAGCGGACTTGGAACTTGTTGCAGCGCTCGTCCCAGTGCGCTTTGATGCCCGCAAAGGCGCGATCGATCTCACTCACATCTTGGTATTTGGCGCGCAAACGCTCGCCATTACCTTTTCCGATACCCAGCAAGTAGGCGAAACGCACTTCTTCACCCGGTGCAAGTGTGAACTGTTTGTGCAGTGAGCCACAGTGGTTGTAACAAGTTTGCGCGCTGTTCGAGCAGCGTCCTTGCTCGACGGCAATCGGATTGGCTTCGTCACGATAGAGACCAAGGAAACGATCGCGTTGACCATCATACGAGTCTGGATCGAAGGTGGAGGCGAGGTAATAGAAGCCTTCAAAGTCGTTGGTGTTGTAGTAGAGATCATACTCAATCACGCCGTCACGGTATTCGGTGCCCGCAGAGTAAAGTGACATCTGGTGGTTTTGATTGTCCGATTGAATATGGCTAAATGAGAATTCGATGAACGAAAATGCGCTGATCGTGCGTGGCGTATCTGAGGTGTTTTTGATCACCACATCCCAAATTTCAACGTCTTCGCCTTTCGGTACAAATAAGGTTTTGGTCGCGCTAATGCCACTGTACTCACATTTGAATTTGGAGTAAGAGAGGCCGTGGCGCACTTCATAGGTCGCTTCGTCTAAACTCTTCGCAACCGGCTGCCATGAGATAGACCAGTAATCACCGCTGACATCATCGCGCAGATAGACGTAATGCCCAGGGCGATCAAAGCTGGCATTGGGGCGGAATTTGGTGACGCGATTGTACTCAGGGGAGTTGTAGAAAGAGTAGCCGCCCGCATTGTGCGAAATGACGGTACAGAACTTTTCTGTGCCTAAGTAGTTAGTCCATGGTGCAGGGACGTCTGGTCGAGTGATGACGTATTCACGATGTTCGTTATCGAAATAGCCGTATTTCATGTGTCTTTCCTTTTAACAAGTTACCAATCAGTAACCAAATCTAAGCTAGTGAAAACTGTAAGTAGTGATTCAATGGGTTAAGTTCATCGTCAGGATTTCGGGTCTCTAACCCGCGCTATCCGACGCTCATTTTTTTGTCTCGTCACCTCGTTATTTGGGGGCTTGAGGTTTGGCGCCAGTGCTTGCAGCTGTTCGCCAAGGTGCTCTATAGGCCACCCCTTGTTTGTCGAGCAGCGGTAAGTGGGCGTTGAGTCGCGCAAGGTAGTCCAACCAATCGCGCTGGTGTTTTTCACTCCAGCCCGCTTCGGCAAGCGCGGTTAGGCGCGGGAAAATCATGTAGTCCATGCGTGCAGGCTCGGTGACAATTTCGCTCCATAGCGCACATTGAATGCCTAAAATGCGACGTCGAATTGGGTCGTTGTCGGCGATGTCAGCTAGTGGCTCGTAGCGATACGCCTTTTCAAGCGGGATCACGCTGGCCCAATCGACGCCCGGCTCTTCAGGGGCGTAATCTTGGCTCATATCGAGATAGGTGCTTTGACCAGGCTGTAAGATGACGTCAAAGCCTTGTTTGGCGCAGTGCAATGCAGCGTCCTCACTGAGCCAAGAGTAGATCACGGTATCTTTGCTCACTTTGTCACCATGTTGCGCTTCTTCCCAACCGACCATTCGCTTACCTAAGCTGCGTAACTTGCGTTCGGCGTAACGCAGCAGATGACCCTGTAGCTCTTTGCTGCTCTGGTAGCCGTGCTCTTTCATTAGCGCGATGCACGCTGGACTCTCTAGCCACACTCCTTGTGGTACTTCGTCGGCGCCGATATGCACCCAAGGAGACGGGAAAAGCGCCGCCACTTCCTCAAGTACCGCGTCGAGAAACGCATAGGTACCAGGCAGAGCGGGGGACAACACGTTGTCGCTGTAATGCTGGATACTGCGGTAGTTTGAGCGATCACTGGCGTCATACAGCCATTCCGGTAGGGATTGGATCGCCGCTCGGCAGTGGCCTGGAATATCAATTTCAGGGATCACTGTGATGCCGCGTTCTGCGGCATAGTCGATCACGGCGGCGATCTCTTCTTGGCGGTAGTATCCACCGTAGCGCTGTCCTAGATGACTAAATTGCGCTTGTAACGCCAAATCTGGACCGCGAAACGCCCCAATCTCAGTTAATTGAGGCAAGGATTTGATTTCAATGCGCCACCCTTCGTCATCGGTAAGGTGCCAATGGAAGGTGTTGAATTTGTAGTGCGCCAGTTGGTTGATGAGGCGTTTGATCTGCGCCACCGAGTAAAAATGGCGCGCGCAATCTAGCATCATGCCGCGATAGCCAAAACGGGGTTTATCGCTGATGGTGACTAACGGCAGGGCGAGCCCATTGCCTTGTTTCGCGGGTCTGATGAGCTGCAGCAAGGTGGCGCTGGCATGGATAAAACCGACGTCCGAGCCGGATTCAAGCTGAACACCATGATGAGTCACGGTTAAGTGGTATTCCCCCTCATCAAGTGTTGGGTTCGAGCGAAAGAGGATGTCACTTTGCCCAATCGTGTGCACCTCAAAATCATGCAGTGTGGCTAGCTCTTGTTGCAGCCAAGTAGCGCCGCGTTCTGCCAATGCGGTTTGCAAGGTGATTTGGCTGTGTTCAGAGAGACGATATTCGCCCTCTTTGAGTGCTAGAGCATTGGGCTTTGGAATCAGAGCCAAGGGCGCTGACGGCAGCTCTGAGCGGGCTGGGATCTCGGCGCGCTCGCGGTAGGGCGAGGCGAGCGCGATCGGCGAGACATGCACCGCGTGTGTTTGGTGTTGCTCAAGGTCGATCAGCAGCGCATCTTTTAGTCCATCAGTATAAAAACGTAGCGGCGCGGTTCTGATGTTAAATTCGCAATAAAAGTGTTGGTTAGCGGTTAACGTGTCGATATCTGGCGTTAAAGTGCAAAAACTCCCAATCTGCACAATCTGCCCGTGGCTGACACTGTTTGGCTGAATGTAGCGATCAAGAATGAACTGTAACTGCCAGGTGGGCAGGTCTTGATCGGTTAAGTTGTGCAAGGTGAGGCCAAATCGGCAACCTTCTTTGCTCTCATTGAGCACCGCAAAATCCACTCGATAACTCATTGTGCACCTTCGTGTTGAATGTCGCTCAGTCTATAAAGGTTGTGCTCAGGTTTACCTGCAAACATCAGTGCCCCTTCGATGGCGTCGAACTTAGCAGGCACAATCAGACTTCTCATCGGTGGCGATAGCCACGCTTGCATGCGCTCCGCCACTCCGCCCATCAAACAGATGCGCGTCGCGCCTCGGCGGCGTAATGCTTGCAGCCACATTTCGATATCGTCACGGGTTTGTTGTAAGAGTGCCTGTGCCAACGGGCATCCTTCATCGGCGAATTGAAATATCTGAGGCGAAAACTGACCATAATCGCGAGGCAGCGCTTGTTTTGACCAGGCAACAATCGCATCGACGTCATGGTGAAAGTGTGTCATCACGTAATGGTAGAGTGGTGTTTGGGGCTCAATGTCATCGTAGGCGAGCAGCACTTTTTGGATTAGCCTTAGCCCCATCATCGCGCCACTGCCTTGATCGGAGATGGGAAACTCACGGCCACCGACCACTTGCTGCTCACCACCGTTGATCAATAGGCCGCATGAGCCTGTACCAGCAATCAGAATGGCACCATCTTGGCCGTCATGCGCACCAAGACAAGCGCCATAGGCATCCGTATTGAGAACGATGGAGGCGAATGGGTGAGGCTGCTCCATCATCGCAAACCATGCAGACTTTTGCTCCGCGCCCGCGAGGGCAAGGCCAAGGTGCATGCGTGTGAAGTCAGTGCTCGTCAACTCGGCCTGAGTAGCTGCTGTCGTGACGGCATCGACAATGGATGTCAGGGCAGATTCGATGCCGAGTAAAATGTTAGCGCTGCCGCTTTTTCCCTCGCCAAGTAAGCGCCCCTGCGCATCTCGGATTCGCGCTCGGCACGAGGTGCCGCCGCCATCAATGCCGACATATAAATAGGTCATTGCGCTTGCTCCTTTGAGAACGGGTGAGTTTGAGAGAAGCGACGCGCCTGGTGACAAATGGCGAGCAGATACCACGCCGCATGAGGAATCCACTGTTCGCCCCAACGCCAGTTTTGCAGCATGTCATCACATTGAGGGGACGGATTGAAGGCGATGTCTCGTTCATCATCAAATCCGCTGGTAATGCCGTTACAAATCCCCCCTTTGGCGTTAAAAAAGCCCAGCTCAGGCAGGTAGTCTGGGTTGTTGTGACCTGCGCCATCAAGCATGCAGAGATCAAATGGGTTCAAACCCAAAATCCAGCTCAAACAGTCCTCTGCAAACCTATCTAGTTGCTGATATAGAGCCGGGTTATCAAGGTGGCGCTGAGCGATATGGGCCATGCTCGCGAGAGAGCCGAGCCGCGCGTTTTCGCCTTGCCACCAGTAGCCGGTTTCATTGTCATGGGGAACGAAAAAGCGCGCGCTTTTCTCCTCTGATAGAGGCTTAGTGTACTGGCGAGGGTAACCAAAGGGATTGTGCACCGCTTGTGTGATGGAGAGTTCAAACCGCACCGCTTGTTCAATCACACGCTGGACGCTGTCTCGCTGCGCCGTATCGGTTTCAATATCCAGATAGCGACACAAGCTGATGACTGGTAATCCTGCGTCACTGGCATGAAAGTAGGGGCGTGAGCCATCGTGATTCGCGGACCAGAAATGGCGCTGATCGTCATCGCTGCATTGACGTGCCATCAGTTTGTTGGCCCACTCTTGGCATTGTTGCAGATAGCGTGTCTGTTTTGTAGCGCGATAGAGCTCGCAACAGGCCAGTAATGCGCAGTACTCATCGATGATGTTTTCAACGCCATCGTCTAAGTACTCGCGGTTGTGTGAGATAAGGTGCCAATAGCCTTTTTCCGCCGCCGCCAAGTAGTCGTTGGGTCGATATTCTCCGCCTTGCTCGCACTGTGCGGCGGTAGCGAGCGCAGCAATTGCAATGCCGCCGCCTTGACGAAATCCAGCTTGAAAGTCCGAGGACTTATGGCCCAATTGTGTCGCATAGGCGCAAATATGGCGTTTGCTGGTCTCTTTTGACCACTGGTCAAACACTGTCATGTAAAAGTAGCCATCAGGATGTTGCATTCGCACTAAAAAATCGGCGCCGTGCAATGCTTCTTCTGCCATTCTCAGGCGAGTAAACGCGGGGACGGAATCGAGCGTTTGCAGCTGCTCTAAGCCATTGAATAGGTTCCACACGACCATGGGAATCTGCTGTGGATTGAAGTGATTAGCGTAAGAGAGGTGGCTGAGGTATTTGCTGACATCGCCGGAGGCATCATACCAGCCGCCGTGGACATCCGCGTACGCATCATGGCCGTAAAGGGGCACGTGGCGATCTTGCTGATCAAACACGCCCGTACAACGCTGAGACTTAAAGTAGTGCAGCACATCGGACAGCGTGGCGCTGAGCAAGTGTTGATGGCGAATCTCGAAAGTGTGGGAGCGGACAGAGTCGTCATTGCTCAAGTCACTTTCACTCGACGTATCTTTTTTTAACGTATCTTTGTTCAACCTATCAATGGCCAAGTAGAACTGGCCGATTTGGTCAAAATTGGAAAACGGAATGCGAAAAAAATGCCCTTGGTGCCAATGGTCGACGGTGCCACCGGGCTCGGTTTGATAGGTGGCGAGCGTCTGATGACTCTGCGCGCACACAAGACGAGCAGTGGGGAGCGTCTCTAGTGCGTGGTTTGTCATCAGTACCGCCTGTTTTGGACCAAGGGCTTCATAACCAAGATGGTTAGTCAGTAGCTGCATTCTGTTCTCCGAACGTGGTATGTCTTATGCCGCGCAAGCGCGGGTATTCAAGGTGTTCATCACAGCCAAGGAGCGCCCTTGGCTGCGTTTTTGGTGCGATGGCTGTTTAAGCGCGATTAGTGTTCAAACAGATAACAACGCACAAAGTGGTTTTCAGACAGTTGAGTGACCTCAGGTAATTGCTCACGGCAGCGCTCAGTAGCGTGCTCACAGCGCCCTGCAAATGGACAGCCAGTTGAGACGGGCGTCCAAAGCGGAATCTCCCCTTTATTGCCTTTGAGCTTCTCGTGAATCGATTTACTCGGATCGGGCACCGCAGAAACCAGCAGCTGCGTGTAGGGGTGTTGAGGTTTATGGATGATCTCTTCGGTATCGCCCCACTCGACCATGTGACCCACGTACATCACCGCCAGATCTTCAGCGATGTAGCGAGCCGTGGCGATGTCGTGCGTGATGTAGAGCAGTGACATCTGTTTGTCGAACTTCATCTCTTCCATCAGGTTCAATACCCCGGCACGAATCGACACATCGAGCATCGAGGTCGGTTCATCGGCAAGTACAACCTCAGCGCCAACGGCAATATTACGCGCTAAGTTGACCCGTTGGCGCTGACCACCGGAGAGTTGGTGCGGGTATTTTTCTGCGGTCTCTTTCGGCGGAATAAGGCCCACTTGTTCCAGCAGATCGTACACTCGCTCTTGCAGCTCTTTTTTGTTGCCCGGCGTGACTTTTTTATGGATCAGCAAGGGGCGGGCAATGTGGTGGAAAATATTGTGTGTTGGGTTGAGCGAGCCAAATGGGTCTTGCCAGACCATTTGTACCCCTTCGCGATAACTCATTAAGTCCGATTTTGACTTGATGGTTTGAATGTCGCGGCCCTTGTAAATGATGTCGCCTGAGGTTGGCGCATACATCTTGGCGATCATTTTCGCGGTCGTGGATTTACCCGAGCCGGATTCGCCCACCACCGACAAACCGCGGCTTTTGTACATTTTGAATGACACGTCGTTGATCGCGCGCATCATAGGTTGTTGCAGTGCATTGCTGTTGATCGGGAAATCTTTGACCAGATTTTTTCCCTCAATCAACAAGTCGCCATATTCTGTGCTCATAATGGTCTCCAATGAAATTCTTCAGCTTCTCAATTCGTTACAACTTTGCTTGCGCAATGGGCTCACCGTATAGGTGGCAGTTTGAGAAACGACTTGGCTCGATTTCTCGCAGTGAGGTCGCTTTGCGGGTACAGGTGTCATGGACACGATCACAGCGCGCTTGGAAGCGACAACCTTGCGGTATCTCCAGCAAGTTGAGTGGGTTACCAGGAATGCCCGTCAATTTGGTTTTCGGCCCGGTTAATGGAGGGAAAGAGCTACCCAACCCCTTGGTGTAAGGGTGGTATGGACTTTCAAGAATTTGTTTTGAAGGTGCGACTTCAATCAGTTCACCGGAATACATGATGCCGATACGGTCTGAGAACTCGACCATCAGGGACAAATCATGAGTAATGAACAAAATAGAGAAACCGAACTCCTCTTTCAGCGCGTAGATCTTTTGCAAGATTTCGCGTTGCACCACCACATCAAGCGCGGTGGTAGGCTCATCCATGATGATCATTTTCGGATTCAACGCGAGAGCGATGGCAATAACCAGACGCTGACGCATGCCACCAGAGAACTGGTGAGGGTAGTCGGTCAGGCGACTTGGGTGAATATCGACGATCTCCAACAAGCCTTCGGCGCGGCGTCTGGCTTGTTCACGCGTCATATTGGTGTGGCGCATGATCACATCGCAAAACTGCTCTTCCATGGTCAACACGGGGTTGAGTGCGTTCATGGCGCTTTGGAAGACCATCGACATCTCGCTCCAGCGGAACGACTGCATTCTGTCATCGCTGTATTTGAGGATGTTTTCACCATTGAAGATCACCTCGCCACCGGTAATAAACGCGGGCGGCTTGTGCAGACGCATGAGCGAGAATGCGACAGTGGATTTACCACAGCCCGATTCACCGGCGAGACCGAAGACCTCGCCCGGAGCAATATCGAAGCTGACATCATTACAGGCGCGCACGTCACCGGCGGCTGTGATGTAATCAACGCATAAGTTGCGGATAGAAATGAGAGGTGCTGTCATGATTATTTGTCTCCGCTCCAGATTGCAGGTTGAGGTTCGAGCTCAGGTTTACGCTCTTTCTTGTCTTGCTCGGCTAGTTTCTTCCAGCGCTTCATACCTTTGTGGGAACGAAGTTGCGGGTTAGCAATTTCATCAACAGCAAAGTTAAGCAGGGCAAGGCCAGTCACAAGCAGTACAAGCGCCGCACACGGAGCCAGTAGTTCCCACCAAGCGCCAATCAGCATCGAGGAGGAAGTCTGGACGTTGTAGAGCATGATGCCCCAGCTGACCGTGTTCGGGTCACCAAGACCCAGGAAGGAGATGGTCGCTTCCATCATGATGGCGTACATCACTGAGCCAATGAAGCTAGCGCCAACAATGGGGATAAGGTTTGGCAAAATCTCGACGAAAATGATGCGCCAAGAGGACTCACCCAACACTTCCGCTGCTTTGACGAACTCTTTCTCACGCAATGCTAAGGTTTGCGAGCGTATCACCCTCGCGCCCCACGCCCAGGCGGTAAAGCCGATAATGAGCGCAATCGTTAGCGGGCCTGCTTCACCGATGAAGGCGGCAAGAACAAACAGCAATGGGTATTGTGGGATAACCAGCATGATGTTCATTGCGGCAGTGAGGAAGTCATCAATGCGCCCACCAAAGTAGCCTGCAGAGATACCGATGATGGTGGCAAGAAAGCAGACGGTGATCCCTGCGCCAAAGCCAACCGCCAGTGAAACGCGAGCGCCGTGGACAAACTGAGACCAAACATCGCGGCCCATACGTGTGGTGCCCATGACATGATCCGCCTTTTTCGACATGATCAGCGTGCGGCGATCCGTGGCGAGGTTTTCAGCCACCCAACCTTCAGGGTTGCTCTGCGCAGCTTTAACCACAAAAGAGGGGTACTCATGCGGGTTGCCCGAACGTTTGTCTGGCGCATGCTTGGTCAGCATGGGCGCGGCGAGGGCGATAAATAGGAACAGGCTCAAAATAATGCAGCCAACGAGCGCAATCGGGTTGCCAACGATCAGTTTAAAGAAACCTTTCATGATTATTTCCCTCCCTTACGTAGGCGAGGATCGAGCACGACATACAGCATGTCGGCAAGAAGGTTAAAGAACAGCATAAATAACGTCATGATCAGGAGCTGACCTTGCAGCACTTGGTAGTCACGCGCTTTGATGGCGTTAAACAAGACAGAACCAAGACCGGGGTAGTTGAAGATGATTTCGATGATCAACTGACCACCGATAGCCATACCCAATGCCATCGAAAGTGCGGTAACACTTGGCAAGAGCGCATTACGTGCCGCGTAGTTGAAGACCACTCGGTTCTCGCTCAGCCCTTTTCCTTTCGCCATGGTGATGTAATCTTCGGCGAGTAGGTTGATCATGTTGTTACGCATGTTGACCAAGAAGCCACCGATCTGAACGATAGAGGCACAAAATAGGGGCAGAACCGCGTGATAGGCGACATCTTTAATAAAGGCCCAGCTGGTCCAGTCGGGAATGGTGCCTGCGGTATAGGCATAGCTTGTCGGGAACCATTTCAAGCCGATGGCGAAGACAAACATGGCGATCATGGCGATGACCACTTGGGGCACCGCTTGGATGATCAGCATGCCTGGCGTGACAAACGCATCGTATTTGCTACCTCGTTTCCAGGCGGCGAAAATGCCCAAGATAGAACCGAGTGAGAACGAAATCACCACCGCGGTACCCGCGAGAAACAGTGACCAACCGAACGCACTGCCCAACAGCTTGTTCACCGAGAGTGGGTAGAACTGAATCGAAGTGCCGAGCTCCCAGCTCAGAATGTTTTTCATGTACGCGTAGTACTGAGCGAGATAGCCGCCTTCGACAAAGCCGAGTAGCTCTTTCATAGCAGCGATACGCTCAGGCGTCACTTGAACCGATGCATTGGCAAACATCATGGTGACGGGGTCGCCTGGCATGGCGCGCGGAATAATAAAGTTTAACGTCGCAGCAACGAGCAAAGCGACAAAATAAAAGGACAAACGTCTTAAAAAGTAACCCATAACTCACACCTTACTTATCCAGATTTTTCCTGTTTCTGGTTTCAGGTCGCTCAAGCAAACCGTAAATTTTGAGCGAAAAATCCCCTGACGACGGGCGCCATAGCTTTAACAACTTAAAGTTTTGGGGATTAAGCGGCGTACGGATGCACGCCGCAAAGACAAAGCAAACTCACTTATTTCACTGGTTTTAGGTCCAGTACGTGAAGTAGACGCTCTGGGATACCAGCCCAAATGTTTGGACGGCCTTTTGGATTCTCTTCGTTCCACCAGCCAGTGAAGCGAGTGGTGTTGTATTGGTACATGTAAGCACCAGACATCACAGGAATCGTCACTTGGTCAGCGGCAATGATTTGCTGGATACCGTGAGCGATCTCTAGCTGCTCATTTTTGTCCGCTGTTTTGTAGAAGCTATTGAGTAGTCCATCTAGCTTGTCGTTTTTGTAGAAGTGCATCGCGAAGCGCGGCATACCTTCACCCGATTGCAGTGCTGAGTTGTACGCACTGTTCCAGTAAGTGTATGGGTCGGCACCGTGGAAGTAGTTGGTGTACGCCACATCGTATGTCCCTTCAAGCATGGCTTGGTTGTAGACAGAGAAGTCTGGAGTACGTGCGCGGGCTTTGATGCCCACTTCTGCGAGTTGTTCAACTGCAAGCTGTACTGTGTTGTTAAAGTCGGTCCAGCCGTTTGGTGATTGAATCAATAGCTCAAACGATTTGCCTGATGGCGTGTCGACAAAGCCATCTTTGTTGACGTCTTTAAAGCCCGCTTTCTTCAGAAGTTCTTTCGCACCTTCCACATTGTACGTGTTGTAGCCTTTGTACTTGTTGTGAGTGCTCTCATCAGACCAAGCTTCAAACGCGTAACCCAGACCAGAGGCAAAGTCATTCACTGTACCGCCGCCGTAGAACGCGATGTCGATGATGGTTTGACGATCCAGTGCCATTGAGAACGCACGACGGAAATCAACATTCGTCAACGCTTCGTTTTTAGCTGGATCTGGGTTTTTGTAGTTGACGACAAACGCTTGTGTGCCCGCTGGCGGGTACCAGTATTGGTGATTCGGACTTGCTGCTGCGTACGTGCGATCGATGTCCGGAATGAAGGATGATGTCCAGTCCATCTCACCGTTCACGACTTTACCTAGGAATTGGTCGTTATTCGCGATTTGTGGAACGCGTAGACAGTCAACCTCAAGGTTGTCGGCATCCCAGTAGTTAGGGTTTGCACACTGAATGTAGAGCTGAGCGGTGAAGGTGTCGATTTCAGTAAATGGACCTGAACCTACTGGGTTTTCGTTAGTAAATGTCGCAGGATCTTTGACGTCTTTCCACACGTGCTCAGGGACGACAGGCACTTTCGCAATTTCGTAAGGAACGTTTGAGTTCGCTTCCGTTAGGCGGAATTTCACTTGGTAGTCGTTGATTTTCTCAACGCCAGTAACCCAAGAGTTGATACCGCTTTGGTCCAGTTCAGGTTTGTTTTTCACTAGGTTGAAAGAGAACACGACGTCGTTCGCGTCAAATGTTTCGCCATCAGACCATTTCACGCCTTTACGAATGTCAAAAGTGACGCTCATTAGGTCGTCTGACATCTTGTACGCTTCTGCCAAACGGAACACTGGTGTGTTGCCGTGCATCTCATTGAAGACAACGAGTGGCTCATACATGAAGTCTGTTGTGGTGTGAAGGTTGGTCGCACCTAGGTACGGGTTGAAGTTACGAACAAAGGTCGTGAACTCTTTAGGGTGTACGGTTAGCTCACTGCGCTCTGCCGCTGTTGCTACTGATGCAAAACCTGTAGTTGCAGTTGCGATAATCGCGGTTGCTAGTGCTGTTTTCTTAATGTTGGCAAGCATAGCTGTTCCTTACTATTTGCTTTCATTTCACAATGGTTGGAATGTCATCAATTGATAAACACTCACTAAGGCCTACCTCAGATTGGTGCTGACCAAGACGGAGGATCCAGTCAGCCAGAGTGGCCTGTAGGCCTTAGGCACAGTAAGAAAACACCGGAAGCGGAAAACGTGCAATCCTCTTTCCCGTTAAAAACGTTAAAACCAATCAATGACTCGTTAAAACCGTTAAAAAACACAGTAATTGTTTTAAATTTAATCAATTTTTTGCTTTGAAGTCTATCGCAGAAAAGCGCCATGCTTGGTGTGTTTGTAAGTGCATACTATCGCGTAGGATTTTTTAATAAGGTCTTGTTGACGGGGCTTGCTTTGATTGAGATCTTGGTCACGTGCCCAGATTTAGGTTAATTTACCCCGTTAATTATAATCTGCCGTTCTGTTGTGATTGGCTTCGCAAACTGCCGTAATAATTCCTTCTTGCCGGTATTTGAATGTGTTAATCGTCGATATTTTGCCGCATCACACGAGAGAAATAACCTGGCTATCATGGTTTTTTTACGCCGTGTAGTAACTGTTTGAGGCGTGAGGAAGGGTGTTTTTCAGGGCAGAAAAAAGCCCGCTAGGCAGCGGGCTCAATCAGCTTAGTTGGTCAATAAGTGATGCAATTTATCGCGCAATTCTTCGATATGTTCGCGCTGTGGACTGCGTTCCTGGCAGTGCTCCAAGATGTAATCGAGCGAGCTTAATACCGTGCGCCAGCGTGGCGTTTTAGGCAGTGTTTCAACTCGTAGGTATTTGTCTAATGTACGAGTTTGCAGTGTGCTGCGGTCTAAATAGACGCGCCACAACCCACTTTGTTCAGCGAAGGCGAATTTCGTCTGACCGGTCACGCTCTCCCAATAGTCTAACGCTTGAGTCATGGCATCGACCAAGACTTCGCGCATCAGATCTTGCTTGGATTTATTGTCACCGCTGACGCGCTCGGCTAAACGAGTAAATTCGCCACCGAGCTCTTTGAGTTCTTGCAGTTTGGCCTTGTCGCCTTCAAAGGCAAAGGTAGAGAGTGCCTCAATGGCCGTCTCTAGGTTGTGGATACGAGTGGCATTGACACTGCCACCCACATTGAAGATGTACATGGCGCGCAGGTCGGAGCCCTCAGGCATACGCAGGATGTCGGCGGAGATATGCTGACGAACATCTTCTACATAGACATCGATAGTACCGCAGTAGTGATCTTGTTTGACACTGAGGTATTTTGGCGCAATAAGCTCGTCTGCGTTTGAGCGTTTGAGCTGCTCCGCAGAGCGGCGGAAGAGGCGTGAAGCCGCTTCATTGGCAAAGCGCACTTTGCCATCTTCACGCACACAAATGATGGCTTCAGGGGCCGATTCAAGTTGCTCGAGCAGTCGTCCTTGCGTTTCCAGTAAGCTGGCTTCGACCGCTGCCCGTCGTTTTAACTCGATTTGCAGCTGCTGGTTCTCTTGTCGACGCAGCTCCGCTTTACTGGCGGTCAAGTGGGCTTGAATGCGCGCCGCCAACTCTTGCTTGTTGAAAGGTTTGGATAGGTAGTCATTCGCGCCCGCATTGAAGCCTTTGACGCGATCGTCGCTTTGGTTAAGCGCCGTCAACATGATCACCGGCAGCGCTGCGTGGTCGTATTGTTGACGCACTTTTTCACACACCTGATAGCCGTTCATTCCGGGCATCATGATGTCGAGCAGTAACAGTTGTGGTGGCTCTGCATCCAAGGCTTCCAACGCTTCTTGGCCATCTTTCGCGCAGCGTACACGATAGCCTTCAAGGCGCAGGAAGCTATCAAGCACCCGCAAATTGACCGGTTCATCGTCGACCACCAGTAGCAACTGACCGTCTGGATTTTCTGGCAAACTCGATATTTCAGGCAGCTCGATCTTAGTATTATCAGGCGCTTTAAAGTGAGGCAGTACGGTCTGATTGGCTTGGGCAATTTGTTCGTCGCTTGCCACCGGGAGTGTAAAGCTGAAGGTCGTCCCCACCATGGGCTGGCTGCTGACGTACAGATTGCCGTGCATTAAATCGATCAATTGACGACTGATCGACAGACCAAGCCCCGCCCCTTGGCGGTATCGATGGGCGTCACTGCCTGCTTGAATGAGTGGCTCAAAAATGTGTTCCAGTTGATCGGCGGGAATACCTTGACCGGTATCTACCACTTGCACGCGTATTTGATCATCCACCACGCTGGCTGAGATAACGATCTTCCCTTCGCTGGTGTATTTGATGGCATTGCCAATTAGGTTATAGAGCACCTGTTCGAGGCGTTGCGGATCGGCACTGACCCAAACCGGCTCAACAGGGACCTGATTGATGATTCGAATCGGTTTGTTGCCCAGTAGGTGCGATGAGAGCTCAAGCACTAAGCGAGTGGCAGAAGAGAGATCCACTGCGCTGGTTTCAATATCGAGATTGCCATAGCGCATCTTGTGGTAATCGAGCAGATCGTCGACCAAGGTAGCGAGACGCTGGCCGCTGCTGATAATGATCTCTAGCTGGTATTTATGATCTGAGGTGATCGGGCCATTGGCGCCCGAGATCAGCGCTTCGGCGATGCCAACCATGCCATGCAGCGGCGTTCTGAGTTCATGAGAGGTGGTGGCTAAAAACTCATCTTTGAGTTTATTGGCGAGCTGTAACTCTTCATTT
This sequence comes from Vibrio sp. R15-SG3-ISO1A, assembly GCF_059833955.1. Taxonomy (NCBI): domain Bacteria; kingdom Pseudomonadati; phylum Pseudomonadota; class Gammaproteobacteria; order Vibrionales; family Vibrionaceae; genus Vibrio; species Vibrio sp. R15-SG3-ISO1A. The sequence goes on along the minus strand of NZ_JCBDGH010000012.1, from coordinate 88,073 downwards.
TGCTTTTTGATCAGCTTTAGATGGCTTTCGAGCTCTTCATTTTGCTCTTTAATTAACTGAATTTTCTCTCGAATGGAGCGCTGCATGCGCTCGAAACTGACCGCAAGTCGGCCAATCTCATCTTTACGGTTAGTGTTGTTAATGTCCGCTTCTAAGTCGCCCGCCGAGACTTTTTCCGCCGACCAGGTCAGTTGCAGCAGCGGCGAAGTGATGAAGTTGGACAGGTAATGCGAGGCGACAACGACTAAGACGATGGCACCTAACATGGCGAGAATAAACAGGGTTTCTAACTGATTGACGCGAGCAAAGGCGACCTTCATCGGCACTTCAACCACCATAGCCCAATGAATGCCGTTGACTTCAATCGGTGTGTACGCGGCAAACATCGACTCGTTATTGGCATTGGTGTAGGTGCCAACGGCACTTTCCCCGCTTAGGGCCAAATTGACCACCTCAAGGCTTTTTTCGACCTCGCTCTCATCGTAAGAGAGGGTGCGCGAGCGGTGATCTTGGCCGACCAATAAGGTTTTGATTGCCACCTGATTGCTTTTGTCCGCGATGAGTTTGGTGATGCCATTATTGGGGAGGCGAAACATCGCATAGCTGTGTAGGTAGCCTTGTTGAACAATGGGTGCACCAAACCACGCCACCATGCGACCTTGCTCGAGCGAAAAGTCAGAGATAATCACCGGGGTGTAATCTTCGTTGGTTTTGCGTCGTTCGGTCACTTGCTTGCGCAGGGCTTGAAAGGTTTTACCGAGATTTTGATCTTTGTAGCGGCCGCTCAGCAGGTTAGTGCCATAGTTATCGTACTTGTAAATGGAGTAGGTGACATTACCTTCGCGGTCAACCAGCAGAATATCGTCAAAGTCGGAGCGTTTGAGCAGCTCTAGGTACGCCCAATGGTAGCGTTTGTGTAGCAGGCGATAGCGCTCTGTGCCGGTGTAGACACTCGATTGAGGCAAAATAGAGGTTTTGATTTGATCACCAGAGCCAGGAATATAGCGTTTTTGTGCGTACTCGCGTGCTTGTTCAATATCCAAGCCCAAGCTTTGAAAGGCGTTGACTAAGCCGTAAAAGCGACCACCACTGGCGTAGGCCAGTTCTGAGCGAACAAAGCCCATGACTTCCGACTCTTTGGCGTAGAGGTAATCCTCAACCTGCTGCTGTTTGGTATCGCGCACTGAGGTGAGGTGGTAGGTGCTTTGCTCTTGCAGATCTTTGGTATGAGATTGGAGAAAAAAGATGGCCATTAAAGTCAACGGCGTGATGCTCAGTACCAAAAACGCCAACATTAACGTGTTTTGAAGACGCTTAAATCTTTGCTTTTTATACAACTTAAACATGTCGTGGGGGCTTATGGCTAAAAACGTTAATTTCTTAAACTGACAAATTTAACGAGTTTTTTTACTTTGACAAGTAAGTTGCCCGCAAAGCGTGGTTAGCGGCGCATTTTTAACGAAAAGAGGACAAAATAGCCCAACTTCTGAGCGAGGTTGGGCGAGATAGGCTAGCGTTTGGCGTGATAAATAGCGAACTTGTTGGTCTTATTTAGCGTCTCGCATTTACCGAAAGCGGCGTCGATAATCGGCGGGTACTTGAGAAAGCTATTGGCAACAATAAACAGCGCTCCTTGGCGATTAAGGTGAGTGGGCGCTTGCTCTAGTAAGGTCTCGGTTGCGCTGTAACTGGTATCAAGGCCTGAGTGGAACGGTGGGTTGCTGATGATAAATTGATAGTCATCATCGGTATCAGAGTAGATATCGGACGCAAACACACGCCCGGTTAAACCATTGGCGGCTAAGGTCGCTTGGCTTGATGCCACGGCCAGGGCGCTGATGTCACACATCTCTAGCTCTATACCAGGGTTGAGTGCAGCCATCACGCTGCCAATCACGCCCGCGCCACAACCAAAGTCGAGTACTTTTCCGCTGAGTGGCGGCAGGGTATCAAGCAGCAGTTGGCTGCCAATATCAAACTCACCGTGACTGAATACCCCAGGCAAACTGTGGATCGTCAGGCGCGTCTCTTGGTAGCTCACTTCATAGCGCTTAAACCAAGCGTCCAATTGAAACGCTGGGGGAGTTTGTGTGCATTGACCCCAATAGAAGGAGCAGCGGCGTGCTGAGTCATATTTGCGGATTGTGCCGTAGGGCTTGAACATCTTTTCGATGCTTTTAATGCCTGAGCGATTTTCCCCAACAACGACGATTTCGCACCCTTCGCCCAATTGGGCCATCAACATTGCCAGTAGGTATTCTGCTTCCGCTTTGGCTTTTGGCCAGTACAGCAGCACTAAATCCGCTGGCGCTTTATTCTCGTCTTTGGGTTCGTATTGCACGCCAAACTGACAATCTATGGTGGTATGCGCACTCAACTGGCGATAGTAGCCATAGTGGGTGGTGAATACGGTGACCGATTGGCAGTGGTTGGCCAATTCAATGGGAAAGAGATCTTCGGATTCTCCTGCCACTAAGACGTGTTTACCTTCAAAGTAAGCGAGTTGACGTTGGGCAATATGGCTAGGCGCGATGTAAGCAGACATAATGAGCTCTGACGGAAAAAGACGGGGGATTTTCGCACAATCCCCCGATGATACCAAGCGCCCAGTCATACTAAGCATTAGACGTGAGGTCAGTTTTGATCTTGGCGGTCGAGAAAGTCTTGAAACTCTTCCTCATAGATGTTGAACAACACCATGGTCACGGCAAAGATCAGCGGACCGTAGATTAAGCCAATCAAACCAAATAGATGGATGCCGCCAAGCAGGGAGAAAAAGATCATGAGCGTGTTCATCCCCGCGCTGCCTTGCATCAGCAAAGGTCTGAGTAAGTTATCGATGGAGCCCACCACCGCAACGCTCCACACCGTGAGGAAAATCGCCCAAGTGGTATCGCCACTTAAAAATAGGTAGCTCACGGCAGGAATCCAAATCAGAGCAGTACCGACGACGGGGATAAACGATGCAAACCCCATCATGGTGCCCCAGAACAAACCCGGGAATCCCGCCAACCACATGCCGATGCCGCCTGCTACCCCTTGCGCAATAGCGGTTAAAAACGATCCCATCACCGCCGATTTGGATACCTGTTCTATCTCATCAAGCAATTTGTCTTCTTGGCTGCGTGAAAGCGGCAGGATATGACGAATGGCGCCAATGATCTTCTCGCGATCGCGCAACAAGAAAAACAGTACAAACAGCATGAGGAAGAAATCCATCAAGAAGGTTGTGGCATCACCTAAAATTTTCGCGCTGATGCCGACCAAGTTGGAGCCAAAACGGGTGGCAAACTGGCCCACTTTTTGGGCGATTTGCGAGGGCTCAATCGCATCAAAGGGGAGGTAGTTGTTGACGATAGATAAGCCTTTGACAACCCAAGGATGCTCAAACAGCGCTTGAATCCCACCTTGCGTGACCCATTGATAGACGTTTTGTGAAAAGGCCGAGCCTTGCTGCACAATCGCAGCAAACACAAACAGCAGAGGGACGACGATAATGAAGGTCAAAATCACGCAGGAGAGCAGGGCGACGACATTGTTGTGCTTGGGCATTTTACGCTCAAGAGCCTGATGAATCGGCAACATGAGGATGGAGATGATAAACGCCATGACGATGGAGTTGACGTAGGGTTCGACTAACAGATAGCACGCAAATCCGGCCGCTAACAAGGCGAGGATCAATACCCAATGACTCGAAGTGATGGTAACTTTGTTTGACACGATGACGTCCATTTATGCAACAAGGTAGTCGTATAATGGCGTTAAACCCTTCAAGCTTCAATCACTAACGTGCACAGCGCCGGTTAAGGCTGCGATGTAAGGAGAAAAATGATGGGCTGTTGTAATAATGAGAACGGTGATTGCCCTACGCGCGCAAAGCGTCGTGGACTCTCTTGGTTTGGTCTGTTGATACTCGCGCTGGTGGTCACCGTGCTCTTCTTTTGGCGATGATTCTACGGGCATAAAAAAGGCTGCGCGATGCAGCCTTTCTCTTTGCCTTTCATTAGGGGCGCAATGCCGCCTAGATGCGATTAGGCTTCTTGCGCAAGCTGAGCGAAACAGCGATCCGCCGCTTCAAGCGTTGCTTCGATCTCTTTGCTGCCGTGAGCGAGGGAGGTGAAGCTCGCTTCGAACGCCGATGGGGCAAGGTAGACGCCGTGTTCTAACATCAAGTGGAAGAAGCGCTTAAATCGCTCGATGTCACAGCGTGTCACATCTTCGTAGCAGGTGATGCGTTCTTGATCGGTAAAGAAGAAACCGAACATGCCGCCGACTTGATTGACCAGCAGCGGAATGCCGTGCTCGGCAGCCAACGCTTTAAAGCCGTCAGCCAGTTGCTTGGTTTTTGCCGCTAGGCGTTTTTCATTGCCCTCTTCACGCAGAACCGACAAACAGGCGTAACCCGCTGCCATCGCGACTGGGTTGCCGGAGAGTGTGCCCGCTTGGTAAACCGGCCCTGTTGGCGCAATGTATTGCATGACGTCTTTGCGGCCGCCAAAGGCGCCCACAGGCATACCGCCACCGATCACTTTACCCAATGTGGTGAGGTCTGGTTTGATGTTGTAGTGGCCTTGTGCGCCGCCAAGGGCAACGCGGAAACCTGTCATGACCTCATCAAAAATCAGCAAGGCGCCTTCTTGGTCACAAATCTCACGCAGCCCTTCATGGAAGCCATCAACAGGTGGAATACAGTTCATGTTGCCTGCCACAGGTTCAACGATAATACAGGCGATCTCACCTGGATTGGCAGCAAACAGCTCGCGCACAGAATCAAGGTCGTTAAACGTTGCTGTTAGGGTGTGCTTGGCAAAATCGGCCGGAACGCCAGGCGAGCTTGGTTGACCGAGTGTCAGCGCACCAGAGCCGGCTTTGACCAGCAAGCTGTCGGCATGACCGTGGTAGCAACCTTCAAACTTGATGATTTTGTCTCGGCCAGTGAAGCCACGTGCAAGACGAATCGCACTCATGGTAGCTTCAGTACCAGAGCTGACCATGCGCATTTGCTCCATTGATGGCACCAACTCGCTGACCAATTCCGCCATGGTGATTTCCATTTCCGTCGGCGCGCCAAAGCTGAGTCCGCGCTGCGCTGCGGTGATCACGGCATCACGAATCGCCACATGGTTGTGACCAAGAATCATTGGACCCCAAGAGCCAACGTAGTCGATGTACGCTTTGCCATCCGCATCAAAAATCAAAGGGCCATCGGCTCGCTCGATAAAAATCGGTGCTCCGCCCACGCCATTAAACGCACGAACGGGAGAGTTCACGCCGCCTGGGATTGTTTGCTGTGCCTTTTGATACAGTTCGGCTGATTTGGTCATTGGGATATCCTCTTCTGATTGCTCGGACCAATTTGCCTCGCATTGTACCTGCCCCACTGATGCGATTAAAACGCTTTCCACCACAGAACGGGGAGTTTTTCATCACGAAGCGGCGAAATTGTTAAAAATACTCGGGCAAAGATGGTGAATACTTGAACGCTTCACTCAGGTATTAGATAATCGTGGCTATTATATAAAGATGAACCATCCAGCGCGAAAGCTGTTGGGTTGACACGAGTGAGAGAGGTCATCGTGAGCGAAGTAAATATCCCACTAACATTTTCTGATGCCGCAGCGAAGCGAGTTGGTGCTCTGATTGCAGAAGAAGAAAACCCAAACCTAAAACTGCGCGTCTACATCACCGGGGGCGGCTGTAGCGGCTTCCAATACGGTTTCACTTTTGATGAGAGTGTTAACGAAGGCGACACCACCATTGTGAATAGCGGCGTGACCTTAGTGGTGGATCCGATGAGTTTGCAATACTTGGTCGGTGGTCAAGTTGACTATACAGAAGGGTTGGAAGGCTCGCGCTTTTTCGTTAATAACCCGAATGCGACCACTACCTGCGGTTGTGGTGCGTCCTTTAGCGTGTAACCCCATACTCCTTTTCCTACCGACAAAGGCTGCCGATTGAGCAGCCTTTGTTTTTTTAGCATGGTTTTATGAGAATCCTTTTGCCTGTTTGATTTTATCGCTGACAATCCCGTACAACGGGGCGTTTTCCTGAAACTGAGATCTCAGCTAAATATCCTTGTCACACTGTTTTCTTTTTATGTGGTTAATTTATATCCTAAATTAACACGACAAAATAAAACTCAAAGGACTGTCATGGCTAGATTCTCTCTGTTGCGGTTTTTCGCGGTCAGACCCTACTTGGTGTCACTGATGATTGTGATCGGATTATCGGTGTGGCTAGGCATGGGGGCGACCAATGCGGACGAAGCCGAAACAGCCAGCGCGGCGCCGCCCATTCCTCTTGCTAAGGTCTCTTATCAGACATTCGAGGCGCAAAATACCCACAAAACCATTGAATTGTATGGACGCACTGCACCGAACAAGCAAGCACGTTTAGGGGCAGAGATTGCCGGTAAAATCGTCTCACTTCAGGTTGAGAAAGGTCAGTCAGTCACCCAAGGTCAGGTGATTGCTCTGATTGATAAGGCCGATCTCGGTATTCAACTCGAACGAGCGCAAGCAATGCTGCAAGTGCGAGAAAAAGAGTACAAAGCTGCACAATCGCTCAAAGACAGAGGGCTGCAAGGGGAAGTGGCGTTTACTACGGCTCAAGCGGCGCTGGTGGAAGCCAAGGCAATGGTCAGCAATGTCAAAACCTCATTGGCGAACACATCCGTGCGCGCGCCGTTCAATGGCATTGTGGATCACCTCTTTATTGAACAGGGGGATTTTGTCGGTATCGGCGACCCCGTGGCGACCTTGATTGATCTTGAGCGATTGGTCATTGAAGCGGATGTGAGCGAGCGACATATTCGCGATTTGTCTCTTGATCAAGAAGCGCAAGTGAGCTTAATTCATGGCGACCAGTTGGTTGGCAAGATCCGCTATATCTCCCGTGTCTCTTCCGCCTCTACCAATACGTTTCCAATTGAAATAGAGCTAGAGAATCCCAAGCAAGCGATCCCTGCAGGGGTGAGCGCAGAAGTGACCTTGAATCTTACAGAGCAGTTGGCCGTCAAAGTGACGCCGGCCATGTTGGCACTCGACGAAGCCGGCAATTTGGGCGTGAAGACCTTGCAGGGTAAGCGGGTGAAGTTTGTCCCGATTCAACTGGTTAAGGCAGAGCAAGATGGCGTATGGCTCACGGGCCTAGGTGAGCGGGTTGACATCATTACTGTAGGGCAAGGGTTTGTGCGTGACGGTGATGAAGTGAATGCGGTGGCGCGATCGTCCTCTTCAGACTCTTCCACCTTGCAGCAATAGGGGCGCACTATGTTATCCATGATTGATGCGGCGCTGTCGCGTACGCGTACCATGTTGGTGTTATTGCTGTTTATTTTGGTCGCTGGTGTGATGACGTATGTCACCATCCCTAAAGAGTCGAGCCCTGACATCACCATTCCTATTATCTATGTGTCCGTCGGCCACCAAGGCATTTCGCCCACCGATGCGGAGCGCTTATTAGTGCGCCCAATAGAGCAAGAGCTGCGCGCCATTGAAGGGGTCAAAGAGATGACCTCAACCGCATCAGAAGGGCATGCGTCAGTGATGCTGGAATTCAGTGTCGGCGTGGATTTAAACAAAGCAATGGCGGACGTACGTGAAGCGGTGGATTTAGCCAAGCCTAAATTGCCCGCAGACAGTGATGAGCCTACGGTCAACGAAGTGACATTGGCCTCTGAAGAGCCCGCGTTGACCGTGGTGCTGTATGGCACCGTACCTGAGCGAACCATTGTTCAAATCGCCCGTCAGCTACGAGATAAGCTAGAGAGCTATCGACAGATTCTGGAAGTCGACATTGCCGGGGATCGCGAAGACATCGTCGAGATCATTGTCGATCCCTTATTGATGGAAAGCTACGGGCTAGATCAAGCGGATATTTATAACCTGATAGCGCTGAATAACCGCGTGGTCGCCGCCGGTTTCGTTGATACCGGCCATGGCCGCTTTTCGGTCAAGGTGCCGTCGGTGTTCGACTCATTAAAGGATGTGCTGGAGCTGCCGGTCAAAGTCGATGGCAAGCAGGTGATTACCTTTGGCGATGTGGCAACGGTGCGCCGCGCATTTCGTGACCCAGAGAGTTACGCGCGGTTAGATGGCAAATCGGCCATTGTGTTGGATGTGAAAAAGCGCGCTGGGGAAAACATCATCGATACCGTGGCACTGGTCAAAGCCGTGATGAGTGAAGCGCAGCAACGCGATGAGTGGCCAAGCAATCTGCTGGTCAAATACACCTACGACCAGTCTGATGATGTCAAAATGATGCTCAATGATCTGCAAAACAACATCATGTCGGCGATCATTTTGGTGGTGATAGTGATCATCGCCATTCTTGGTGTGCGAACTGCCTTGCTGGTGGGGGTGTCGATACCGGGCTCGTTTCTAACCGGTTTGTTGGTGCTATCAGTGTTTGGCCTCACGGTTAACATTGTGGTGCTGTTTTCACTGATTATGGCAGTCGGTATGTTGGTCGACGGGGCCATTGTGGTCACCGAGTTCGCTGACAGACGGATGCAAGAAGGGACGCCAAGGCGCGATGCATATCGTGATGCGGCCAAACGTATGGCGTGGCCTATCACAGCGTCGACGGCGACCACCTTAGCGGCGTTTGCACCGCTGCTGTTTTGGCCAGACATTACCGGCGAGTTTATGAAGTATCTGCCTTTGACCTTGATCGCTACCTTAGCGGCTTCTTTGGCAATGGCACTGCTGTTTGTCCCTGTGCTAGGCAGTTTGATTGGACGTCCACAAAATGTGACGAAAGCGCAGCGAGAGAAGATGGTTGCGCTGCACGAGGGTGATTTTAGCCAAGCGACCGGTATTACTAAGCTTTACTATCACACGCTGGATATTGCTCTAAAACATCCGTTGAAAATTCTGCTCAGCGCCATTTTGCTCTCGGTGGGGGTGGGCTTTGCGTACTCAAAAGCAGGCTTAGGGGCGGAGTTCTTCCCTGAGGTTGATCCGCCATTTTTCACGGTGAAAGTACGTTCGTATGGTGATCTCTCATTGGATGAGAAAGACGTCATCATGCGCGATATCGAAGCGGTGATGCTCGGTCATGATGAGTTTGAAAGCGTCTATACCAAAACCGGTGGCGATGATGAAATTGGCCAGATCCAAATCACACCAGTGGATTGGCAATACCGTCGTAAAGTCAAAACCATTATTGAAGAGTTGAAAGCGCAAACCGATCACTACGCCGGCGTTGAGATTGAGTACAAATTTCCCGATGCGGGCCCGCCAGTTGAGCACGATTTGGTGATCGAAATGTCCGCGCGAATCCCGACCGAACTCGACTCGGCGGCCAAAGTGGTCCGTCACTGGGCCGATGGCTACGAGGCTTTCACTAACGTCAGTGATACCTCCAGTAAAGAGGGGATTGATTGGCAAATTGATATCCGCCGTGATGATGCGTCACGTTTTCTTGCGGACGCTACGCTGGTCGGCAATACGGTGCAGTTTGTTACCAATGGTCTCAAGTTGGGTGATTACTTGCCCGATGATGCGAACGAAGAGGTCGATATCTTAGTGCGCTACCCAGCAGAGAAGCGCGATATTGGCCGCTTTGACCAATTGAAAGTCAAAACCGCGGCAGGCATGGTGCCGATCACTAATTTTGCCAGCATTATCCCGAATCATAAGCAAGATACGATTCGCCGTATTGACGGCCACCGAGTGATCAACATCTTTGCCGATATCCGTGAAGGCTACAACTTGGCGCTGGAACTGCCTAAAGTGAATCAAGCTTTAGCCAGTTTGGATTTACCTTCTGGTGTCGAGTTTAAAATTCGCGGGCAGAACGAAGAGCAAGAAAACTCATCGGCCTTCCTTCAGCAAGCCTTTATGGTGGCGCTGGTGGTGATGGCGCTGATTTTGATCACCCAGTTCAATAGCTTCTACCAAGCGTTTTTGATCCTCAGTGCGGTTCTTTTCTCCACGGTAGGCGTGTTTGCTGGGTTGATCGTGTTCCAAAAACCGTTTGGCGTCATTATGTCGGGCATTGGTGTGATAGCGTTGGCGGGTATAGTGGTGAACAACAACATTGTTTTGATTGATACCTTCAATCAGCTGCGCAAACGCGGTTTGGAAAAACGCGAAGCGATCTTGCGCACCGGCGTACAAAGGCTGCGTCCGGTGATGTTGACCACAGTCACGACCATTCTTGGCTTGCTGCCTATGGTGCTGGAAATGAACATTGATCTGCTCAATCAGAAGATCGAGTTTGGCGCGCCGAGTACGCAGTGGTGGTCACAACTCGCGACGGCGGTAGCCGGAGGTCTGGCCTTCGCAACGGTATTAACCTTGGTGCTGACGCCGTGTTTGTTGATGCTCGGCCGCGAGCACAAAATCGAAGAGTAACGCCATACAAGCGTAACGCTATACATGGTAGCGATAACAAAAACGGGCTGCATCGCTTTCGGATTTTCCTAAAGCGATGCAGCCCGTTTTTCTTGTTCACTTAACGCGTGGCTAACAGCTCACCATAGCGTTCGAGTTTATCTAAGCGAATCTTGGCGTTGGCAATAAAGGTGGTTTTCTCTTTACCCGTTAACGACTTTGATTGCGGCAGTTTGACCGTTCTTGGGTTTTTGTGCACGCCATTGACCAAAAACTCATAATGCAAGTGCGGCCCAGTCACACGGCCAGTGCCACCGAGCGTACCCACGGTTTGACCCTGTTTAACCCGTTGCCCGGTTTTGACTTTGCGTTTTTGCAGGTGCAGGTACTTAGTAATGTAGGTGTTGCTGTGCTTGATAAAGACGTAGTTACCATTGAACTGGTTATAGCTGGATTTAATCACTACACCATCACCAGCGGCCCATATCGGCGTGCCGACAGGCGCGGCGTAATCGGTGCCGCGGTGAGCACGTACCTGTCCGGTGACCGGATGGCGACGCGTTGGGTTAAAGTTAGAAGAGACGCGGCGAAAATCGAGCGGTGAGCGCAAAAAGGCTTTTTTCATCGCGCGGCCATTTTCATCGTAGTAGTTGCCCGTGTGGTCATCTAAAATCGCCGTGAAGTTATCACCTTGGTTGGTAAATAGCGCAGCGATGATTTTACCTCGTCCGACAATTTCCCCTTCGACCACTTTCTCTTGGTAAAGAATCTTAAAGCCGTCGCCTTGGCGGATATCGAGGGCAAAGTCGATGTCCCAACCAAAAATCCCAGCCAGCTCCATGATTTGGTTGGCGGTTAAACCGGCGCTGACCCCTGCATTCCAAAAGTTAGAGGTAATGGTCGCTTCGGCGTAGTTGTATTGATAAAAGACTTCTTTGACATCAAGACTTGAACGAAAGCCGTCTTCAGAGCGGGTGATCAGGAATGATTCGTACGGGCTGAGCTCGCGTTTGATTTGCACCAGTTGGTTGTTTTCATCAAAGCCAAATAGAAACGCATCGCCGGGGCGTACTCTTGTTAGTTGTTGCTCGATCTCTTTATTGGTGGAGGTGAGTTCATACAGCAATCGAGAAGAGAGGCCAGCACGCTGAAAGAGCAGTGCCATGCTGTCGCCAGAGCCAATGGTGTGTTTGTCCCAACGAAGAATTGATGGCGGACCGATCACAGTGTCGATCTCTAACGCGGTGGCATCAATCGCGATAGGGTAAGGCGTACCTATTTGGTAGCGCTTATCATCCTGACGCAAATCCTGAGGTGTGGGAAGAAACAAGGCAACCACAATCAGCGCGCTAAACAAAGCGATAAAAGCTCGGTGAAACCAAGGAAGTCGAGCGAAAAGAGACAACATCGTTTGTCCGTTCTAAAAAATTCGAGAAAAAGCCTAGCTGTTTAGTCTAACTGGTTTCAAAAAGCATCGCTATTCAAGTAAGATGGGAAATTATCAAATTTTTGCCAAATCTGTGGGAGTGAACAAGAATGGCGAGCATTGAAGCTGCACTAGCGGAGATTAAGCGCGGTGTTGAAGAGCTAATTCCAGAAGAAGAACTGATTGCTAAGTTAAAAGAAGGGCGTCCACTACGCATTAAGTTGGGCGCTGATCCCACGGCTCCCGACATTCACTTAGGCCATACGGTTATCCTAAACAAGCTGCGTGCGTTCCAAGAGCTAGGCCATGATGTGACCTTTTTGATTGGTGATTTTACCGGCATGGTGGGTGACCCAACCGGGAAGAACACCACACGTCCACCACTGACTCGTGAAGACGTACTGCGCAACGCAGAAACCTACAAAGAGCAAGTATTTAAGATCCTCGATCCTGCCAAGACCAAGATTCAGTTCAACTCTGAGTGGTTATCTGAGCTGGGCGCTGAAGGTATGATCCGTCTTGCCGCGCAGCAAACTGTGGCGCGTATGCTTGAGCGTGATGATTTTAAAAAGCGTTACACAGGCGGCCAGCCAATTGCGATTCACGAGTTCATGTACCCACTACTGCAAGGTTATGACTCGGTGGCGATGGAGACCGATGTTGAGCTAGGTGGTACGGACCAGAAGTTTAACCTGCTGATGGGACGTGAGCTGCAAAAAGCGCACGGACAAAAACCGCAAGTTGTGCTGACCATGCCACTGCTGGTGGGCTTAGATGGTGAGAAGAAGATGTCTAAGTCGGCGCACAACTACATTGGTGTCAGCGAAGCGCCGAGTGAGATGTTTGGTAAGATCATGTCTATCTCTGATGATCTGATGTGGAGCTACTACGAGTTGTTGTCGTTCCGTCCTCTTGAGGAGATCGCGCAATTTAAAGCCGACGTTGCTGCGGGCAAAAACCCACGTGATGTCAAAGTCTTGTTGGCGAAAGAGATCATCGCCCGCTTCCATAGTGAAGCTGATGCGGATGCCGCTGAGCAAGAGTTTGTTAACCGCTTTGCTAAAAATCAGATCCCAGATGAGATGCCTGAGTTTACCTTTGACGCTGGTACGCCTGTTGCCAACCTGCTTAAAGACGCCGGTTTGTGCGCCTCTACTTCAGACGCGATGCGCATGGTGAAACAGGGTGCGGCGAAAATAGAGGGTGAGAAGGTCGCGGACGCGAAATTCGCACCTGAAGCGGGCACTTACGTATTCCAAGTGGGTAAGCGTAAGTTCGCACGTATCACGATTGAGTGATGGGTTTTGGTTCCTAGTTCCTAGCGACTAGTGACAGAGGGTAAAACGAGTGGAAAAAGCGTCGATATTCGGCGCTTTTTTATTGCCTGTAATGATGGGTTGGTGCCAGGTATAGGGCAAATCTATCGGGCTTTTTAACACGATTTTGACTGATTTTTTCTGCTTGTTTTGCTACACTCTCGCCGCTGCCAATTTGGTGGTTCTTTTGGAGATTTTTATGAACACTACCGACCATCCCCCTAGTATCAAAGGGGAAAAATAATCCGCTGTCGGTATGGCCTCCATTTGCTCTACCTCGGTGGTAGAGTCCAGTTTCCTTTCTCGCGTTTTTCTCCTCACAGCATTTTCGCTTATTCATACTAGTTACGCATTTCTCATGCGTGATGGTCGTTACCTTTTTGCCAATCGGGAGATTCGCCATGACGGTAATGAGCAAACCTTTTGTAGACACACAATCACACTTTTCTCGTGAAGAGATTGGTGCCGCTCGCAGCGCGTTTTTGCAATACGAGCAAAGTCATCAGCTTCATCTGTTGACGGTAATGCCGATTGAAGAGGCGGTGGCCATTTTACACCACTGCACCATCGGTTACGTTCAGACCTTGATTTCAAAACTCGAGCTTCAAGGGCATGACAAACTGGCGCGTCACTATGCGCACCAACTGGGTCTTATCCACTCGGAAGTAGAAACCGGGGATAGCTATCTGAGTACGTCGGTGCTGGAGCACGTGAAGCAACGTATCGGTTGGATCATCGCGTTGGCCCTACTCGGGATCGTCTCTGGGTTGATCATCGCCCAATATGAAGACACTTTAAGCCAACTGGTGCTATTGGCGGTGTATATGCCTGTCATCGCGGCAGCAGGGGGCAATACCGGCACCCAAGCGGCGACCTTGGTGATTCGAGCGTTAGCGACGGGAGAGCTGCGTAAGCGGCAATGGCTGCTAGTGCTGTGGAAAGAGAGTCGCGTGGCACTGTGCCTCGCGTTGGCGATTGCTCTGGTGATGGTTGGCCGCATTTTGTTGTTCAGCGACAGCGCCTCAGCCGGCGGGTTTGACATTGACCTAATTGCGCTCGCCATTGCGGTGGCTTTGTTTATCCAAGTCACCCTATCAACGACGTTAGGCGGTGTACTCCCCATTGTCGCACGGGCTTTCAAGTTGGATCCTGCGGTACTTGTCAGCCCGGTGTTGGCGTCGATTGTTGATATTTCGGGGATGTGGATCTATTTCACTGTGGTTAACGCGTTCTTAGGGATTGCCTGACTGAAATTGACCACGTCTTGATAAAACAACGCTTCAAACTGGGTAATAGCCGCGGGGCCTCTTGGGGCGTTGCGGCTCTCCTCTCCCGGGTGGTAATCGGCCACAAACTGAATAAATAGCGTGGTCGGTGTACCATGCTCATCAAGCCCAAAGCCAGCCATATTCATGCTGCCGTAAATCGAGCCACTTTTCGCCACCAATGCGCCCTTGATGGGCGATTGACGCATACTGCGTCGATATTGCAGCGTGCCATTTTCACCTGATTTTGGCATGGCAGCGATCAGATTTAAGTCTTCATCGTGTTGCCAGATGTAGCGAAGCACCTTCGCCATCATGGCTGTCGTGATGCGATTGTTGCGTGACAATCCTGAGCCATCGGTCATGGGGACATCGGATAAATCAATGCCGGTATGGGCGAAGATAATCTGCTTAATCGCCTTGGTACCATTACTGAAACTGCCCGGCTGAATATAGAACTTTGCGCCCAATGTTTTGGTCAGGTTATCTGCAATCAAGTTGTCGGATTTGGTCAACATGGTGGCAATCAAATCGGATAGCGGTGCAGAGCGGTGAGTGGCGATACGCTGAGTGTCTGCCGCTGGCGGTTGGCCAATACGAACCTGTCCTTTCAGCGTAATGCCGAGTGCGCGCAGTTGCTGGCTTACCATACGTTGAGTGTAAAGCTCTGGGTCTTGAACCGCGAATTTGAGCGGCAGCGGCTTTTCACGCTGGGTTAAGCATCCTTGAAGCTGGTAGTGGTTGTCGGGCGAAGAAAGCAGCTCCAAATCACACTGTGTGGCTTGTTGCTCGGTTTGACTGACCGATTTCGCGCTTGATGTGACGTAAATGGGGTACTGCTCAGGCACATAGACACGTGTTTTGCCATCGTCTTGGGTATAAATCGACGCGTAGACACAGTTTTCATCCAGTGAAATGGTACTGGCAGGCGCGCTGTAGCACACACCTAAGCTATCCCAAGGCCAGCCAACAGCGCGGTCATAGCCGGTAAACGCTCGGTTATCTAGCCAAAGATCCCCTTTAATCTCAGCACGACCATCGCGTTTGGCGAGAGCGAGCAGATTGTTGAGATCTTGGCTCATTAGAGTCGGGTCACCACTAAACTGAATCACCCAATCTTGACCGGCTGTCGCAAGATGAGTCTCAAAGCGGAAGTTGTCGTCAAGCTCTAGCTTGGCCGCGAGCGCCGTGAGAAGTTTCAACGTGCTGGCTGGGGGAAAATATTGGTCTTGGTTGTCGGTGACGAGCGCGGTGTCCCTCTCCACTAAGTTTTCTATTCTTAGCGCACTGCGACTGCCTGCGGGCAGATGAGAGAGTGGGGGATAAGGCTGCGCAGTGGACTCTGGACTCGATTCAATGTTGGCGTGTGTGCTAGGGGCCACGAATAGGCAAAGCGACAGAGAGACAAGGGAGCGAAGAAGAGAAGTCATACCAAAGCACCGATTAAGAAACGAGTGTCAGTATAACGAGAAAAAAAAACGCCTGCTAGCAAGCAGGCGTCTTAGATTGTTGACAAAGGGTCAGCAAATTAGAAGTCGTAACGTAGACCTAGAGCTAGCTCGTCTTCAGCTTGTGCTTTAGTTGCTGTAGAGTTACCACCAACTTTACCGTAAGCATCACCTTCACTGATTAGGTTGAAGTTGTATGAGATGTACGTGCGGAAGTTTGGCTTGAAGTAGTAAGTCGCATCGATTGCAACGTTGTCTGCAGATGTTTCATCGTTTGTTTCTGCATTGTTGTACGTTAGAGTGAACGCAGTTTTCTCTAGTTTGTAAGCGGCTGCTAATTCGTAGCCTGTGTAGTCGCCGTCAGTTTTCGCTTTTTCACCGTCTGTGAATAGACCTGCAAAGTAGAAATCATTCACTTTGTATGATGCAGCAAGCATGTACTCGTTTTGCTCGTCTTGATCAGCATAACCTGCACCAACGCTTAGACCAGTTTCGCCGATAGCGTAAATAGCTGAAAGTGAGTAACCATCCGCGTCGTTTTCATCGTAAGATACTACGGTGTCACCCACTTCTACGTTTTCACGATCCGCGAAACGGTAGCTTGCTTTCAGACCAAGAGCGTCAAATTGGCCTTTGTAAGACACCATGTTGTCAGCACGGTCAGCAACGTTGATTTTGTCTGCTGCGGAGTTACCGTGGTAAGACATGATATCTGTGAAGTCTGTGATTACGCCTAGCGCGCCGTCGTTTTTACCGTAAGTGATTTCGCCGAACTCACCGCCGATACCCGCGTATGCGTAACGGTTTGTGATGCTGTCGCTGTTTTTGTCAGTACCTTCACCCATTTCTGCTGTAGTGAATTCACCTTCGTAGAAACCCACACCGTAAAGACCATCAGTGATTTGAGTTTTACCTAGGAAGTTTAGACGTACGCGTGTTTTGTCTTCGGCTTTACCGTCTTTTAGAGATAGGCGAGCTTCAGCACGGCCACCGATTTCTAGTGAGTTACCGTTTGAGCTGTATACAGAAGTACCTTCGATACCACCAGCTTGGATGCCGTCTGCTGCGGTTGCGCCAGTTGCCACTGCTGCCGCAGATACTGCTAGAGCGATTAGAGTCTTGTTCATCTTATTTAGTCCTAATTTACTGTCCATAAATTTTATATGCAAGTGATGTCACTTGCGTGTTTATCCTCGTACGCATTCCCTGAAGACTCAATGTTCATACTTAAGAAAAGGCGGATAAATATGAAATACTGATTTGAGTCGCCAGAGCAATTCGTGCTCATGTTGTACCGTCAAAGTTCCCCTGAGCGGTAGTAAAACGATATAAAAACCGTTTTTGAACACTGTTTTATTGAGGGTAAAAAAATATCAAACCATTGATTTATTTTGATTTTTACCTTTTTGATTAGGCATCGAAAAAAACGAAAAATTTATCATTTTTTATCTTGATTGTCGGATTTTTGACCGCTGCGAAAATCTGGTTCTGGTGTTGGTTTGGTTGCATATGTGTGCATTAAGAGTGTGATCTCTCATGTACGATGAATTAAGATGATTTCGTTGCCAAGTTTGTTTACACTAGAACAAACCGATTGATTGAATCCCTACCTAGTCCTCGTGATTAGGTAGTTTTGTTTTGTCCAAAGAATGCTTTGGAATGAGGTAATAATGGAAAAAGTCCCAATGACACTGCGTGGCGAAAAGCAGCTACGTGAAGAACTCGACCGACTCTTGAAACTTCGCCCACAAATTTCTGAAGCGATTGCTGAAGCTCGTGAGCTTGGCGACCTGAAAGAAAACGCTGAGTACCACGCGGCTCGCGAAGAGCAAGGTATTTGTGAAGCGCAGATCCGTGATATCGAATACAAGCTGTCGATCGCTCAAGTGATCGATGTCACCAAGATGGAAAACACAGGCAAAGTGATTTTCGGCTCAACGGTCACACTGATCGATTGCGACACTGAAGAAGAAAAAACCTACCAAATCGTCGGTGACGATGAGGCTGATATCAAAGCGGGTCGCATTTCTGTCAGCTCTCCGATTGCTCGTGGCTTGATTGGTAAGATGGAAGGCGATGAAGTCGTGATTGCAACCCCAGGTGGTGAGCGCGATTTCGAAATTGATCGTGTTGAGTACCTTTAGTTGAGAGTATCTAAGTTAGTTGAGAGAATATAAGTCAGCAGGATGCTCGCTGAGCAACGACTTGAGTCAACCGCTCATCGGTGTGTTCAGAAAAGGTTTCAAGCAACAAAAAAGGTCGCAGCGCGACCTTTTTTGTTGGATTCAATACTCTACATTGCAATGAGTACAGCGGGTGTACCCAAACAGTGTGCCTACTTAAGTGCGTCTACCTAAGTTTTATCTACCTAAGCTTTATCTATATAAGTAAGAGGGAGCGTGAATCTTGGTGTGGCAAGTGACTTGTCCGCCGTGATGGAGTGCCCATCGTCTCGGACGAGATTACTTGCGTGGAAGTTCGATTTTACGATCTTCAGATTGACGGAACAGAACAAGCGTTTTACCAATCACTTGGACTTTCTCTGCTTCTGTTTCACGCACGATGGCGTCGACAATCAGGTTTTTGGTGTCACGATCTTCAGAGGCGATTTTTACCTTGATCAGTTCGTGGTAGTTGAGAGCAATGTCGATTTCCGCTAGAACAGCTTCCGTGAGTCCGTTCGCGCCGAGGAGCACAACTGGTTTCAAGCTGTGTGCTAGGCCCTTAAGATGCTGCTTTTGTTTGGTGCTTAGGTTCATTACGCGGCCAATTTTCTTTAATATTAGGGTTGAAAAGCCCTATTTTAACGCCATCTATGGTGGAAGACTATCATTTATTGAGCGATGGTTAATTATCAAGCGGGCGGGAATGATCGAAAGATGAGTTTCCTTGCTCCAGAGTGAGCCGCAATAGGGTTTCCCTATTACAGCAATAGCTCCTATTTACGTCTTATTAGGATTAGAATGAGTAAACAAAAGCATTCGGCCAGTTCTGGTCGATGGTTGAAAGAACACTTCGACGATAAATATGCCAACGAAGCGAGAAAAAAAGGCTATCGCTCTCGCGCTTATTTTAAGATGGAAGAGATCCAAAGCAAAGATAAGCTACTAAAACCAGGCATGACTGTGGTGGATTTGGGCGCTGCGCCCGGTGGTTGGTCTCAATATGCTGCTAAAATAGTGGGGGACAGCGGGCAAATCATCGCGTGTGATTTGTTGCCGATGGATCCGATCGCTGGGGTGAGCTTTCTGCAAGGGGATTTTAGGGACGATGCCGTGCTCGAAGCCCTGCTAGAGCGAATCCAACCGTCTATGGTCGATGTGGTGATGTCCGATATGGCGCCGAACATCGCTGGTAATAACTCAGTGGACCAGCCAAGAGCGATGTACTTGGTTGAGCTCGCGTTAGATATGTGTCGACAAGTTCTAGCACCCAATGGTAGCTTTGTCGTCAAGGTTTTTCAGGGCGAAGGCTTCGATCAATACGTGAAAGAAGTCCGAGATTTGTTTAAAACCGTAAAAGTAAGAAAACCAGACTCATCGCGAGCACGCTCACGTGAAGTCTTCATCGTGGCTACTGGCTACAAAGGCTAATCAAGCTGGCCGCTAGTTACAAAGGTTAACTATTTGCTCTTTTTCGCAGCGGTTAACACTGTAGCTACAGTTTTCAAACTGTAGTACCCTACCTTTAATTACAATTAGTTATCGAGAGGCTGACACCTTGAGTGACATGGCAAAAAATTTAATTCTGTGGCTAGTGATCGCCGTAGTCTTGATGTCGGTATTCCAAAGCTTTGGGCCGGGAGAGAGCAACGGACGAGCAGTAGATTACACCACGTTCGTACAGGAAGTTGGCCAAGGCCAGATTCAGGAAGCAACATTTAAAGACGGCGAAATCACGTTCGTGCGTCGTGGCGGTGGCTCTCGTTATGTGACTTACATGCCCGTCTACGATCAAAAACTCCTCGATGACTTGATCAATCAAAACGTGAAGGTGCAAGGTACGCCGCCGGAAGAGCAAAGTTTGCTCGGTACTATCTTCATCTCATGGTTCCCAATGATCTTACTGATTGGTGTATGGATTTTCTTCATGCGTCAAATGCAGGGCGGCGGCGGTAAAGGCGCGATGTCCTTCGGTAAGAGCAAAGCTCGTATGATGAGCGAAGAGCAAATTAAAACCACCTTTGGCGATGTGGCTGGCTGTGATGAAGCGAAAGAAGACGTCAAAGAGCTGGTGGATTACCTGCGCGACCCGAGTCGCTTCCAAAAGCTGGGCGGTAAGATCCCAACGGGTGTGTTGATGGTCGGTCCACCGGGTACGGGTAAAACCTTGCTGGCGAAAGCGATTGCCGGTGAAGCCAAAGTACCGTTCTTTACTATTTCTGGTTCTGACTTTGTCGAAATGTTCGTCGGTGTCGGTGCCTCGCGTGTTCGTGACATGTTCGAGCAAGCGAAGAAAGCAGCACCTTGTATCATCTTTATCGATGAGATTGATGCGGTAGGTCGTCAACGTGGCGCAGGTGTGGGTGGTGGCCACGATGAACGTGAGCAAACCCTGAACCAAATGCTGGTTGAAATGGATGGTTTTGAAGGCAACGAAGGCATTATTGTTATCGCTGCGACAAACCGACCAGATGTACTGGACCCAGCCTTGTTACGACCAGGTCGTTTTGACCGTCAAGTTGTCGTGGGCTTGCCAGATGTACGTGGCCGTGAGCAAATTTTGAAAGTTCACATGCGTAAAGTACCGTTGGCGGGTGATGTAGAACCTTCATTGATTGCGCGTGGTACACCGGGCTTCTCGGGGGCTGATCTTGCTAACCTCGTCAACGAAGCAGCATTATTTGCGGCGCGCGGTAACAAGCGCAATGTCTCTATGGTGGAGTTCGAGCTGGCAAAAGACAAAATCATGATGGGGGCAGAACGCCGCTCTATGGTGATGTCTGAAGAGACCAAAGCGTCTACCGCTTATCACGAGGCGGGCCACGCTATCGTTGGCCGTCTTGTCCCTGAGCATGATCCAGTATACAAAGTGTCGATTATTCCACGTGGACGTGCGCTTGGTGTGACCATGTATCTGCCAGAGCAAGACCGAGTCAGTATGTCTCGTCAGCACCTTGAGTCGATGATTTCGAGCTTGTATGGCGGCCGATTGGCGGAAGAGCTGATTTATGGCCCTGATAAAGTCTCGACAGGCGCATCGAATGACATTGAACGTGCGACTGACATTGCGCGTAAGATGGTGACGCAATGGGGCTTCTCGGAGAAGCTAGGGCCATTGTTGTACGCTGAAGATGAAGGTGAAGTGTTCCTAGGACGCAGCGTAACGCAAACCAAGCATGTGTCTGATGATACCGCCAAGCTGATTGACGATGAAGTGCGCAAGATTATTGACCGCAACTATGACCGTGCGAAGAAAATCTTGGAAGACAACATGGACATCATGCATGCGATGAAAGATGCGTTGATGAAATACGAAACCATCGACGCGGGTCAAATTGATGACCTGATGGAGCGTAAGAGCGACATTCGTGAGCCTGCAGGATGGGGAGATAACGCCTCAAACAAGAGTGCAGCCGAGCCTGTCGAAGCCGATGAAACGGTGGAAAACAGCAGCAGCGAATCAGCTGAAAAAGCGCAACCTGCTGAAGAAGGCACTGAGAAAAAAGACTCAGAATAATTTCTGTTAATGACCAAACCCCGAGGCAACTCGGGGTTTTTCTGTTTATGATGATTCTAAAAGCAAACAATAAAACCCTCGATCTCTCCACGCCTCAGGTGATGGGGATCCTTAATGTTACGCCCGATTCGTTTTCTGATGGCGGCCAGTTTAACTCCTTAGAGCGCGCCTTAGAGCAAGCGCAGCGTATGATAGACGCCGGTGTGACTATCATCGATATCGGTGGTGAATCGACGCGTCCCGGGGCGCCGGACGTGAGTTTGGACGAAGAACTTTCGCGCGTGGTGCCTATCATCCAAGCGATTCGCGCCCGCTCTGATGTGTGGATCTCTATTGATACCAGCAAAGCGCAAGTCATGGCGCAAGCGATAGCGGCGGGAGCGGATATCATCAATGATGTCCGAGCGCTGCAAGAGCCAGGGGCGCTAGAGGTGGCGGCTCAATCTGGGCTGCCGATCTGTTTGATGCACATGAAAGGCCAGCCGCGTACCATGCAAGCAAACCCGACCTATGATGATCTCTTAGTGGAGGTGGGCGAGTTTTTGCAAGAGCGCATGCAAGTTTGTCAGGCGGCAGGGATTGATAAAGCGCAGTTGATCCTCGATCCTGGATTTGGCTTTGGCAAAACCCTTGAACACAACTATCATATGCTCGCGCATCTTGAGCAGTTCCACCGTTTTGGTTTGCCTCTCTTGGCGGGCATGTCACGTAAATCGATGTTATTTAAACTGCTCGACAAAGCGCCGGCTGAATGCATGGCGGCGAGTGTCAGCTGCGCGACAATCGCAGCGATGAAAGGGGCGCAAATTATTCGTGTGCACGACTACGAACAAACGCTTGATGCCATGAAGGTGGTTGAGATGGTCAAAGCGAACCATTCACCTTCTGCGGCGATAAAATAAAAAGATAAGGACTCACCATGTCTGATAAAAGACGTTATTTTGGAACCGATGGGGTACGCGGCAAGGTTGGCCAATACCCCATCACCCCTGATTTTGTATTGAAACTCGGTTGGGCGGCTGGCCAAGTACTGGCAAAGCAAGGAACGAAAAAGGTCATCATTGGTAAAGACACGCGTATTTCTGGTTACATGCTAGAGTCAGCGCTTGAAGCTGGCCTTGCTGCCGCAGGTTTGAAAGCGACCTTTACCGGTCCAATGCCTACGCCAGCGGTGGCTTATCTGACACAAACTTTCCGTGCTGAGGCAGGGATTGTTATCTCTGCATCGCACAACCCATATTACGATAACGGGATTAAATTCTTCTCATCAGAAGGCACCAAATTGCCCGATGAGGTGGAGCTCGCGATTGAAGCGGAGCTCGATAAAGAGATCGAGTGCGTGGAATCAGCCATGCTGGGTAAAGCGAGCCGCTTGAATGACGCAGCAGGGCGCTACATTGAGTTTTGTAAAAGTACCTTCCCGTCGTCATTGAGCTTAGCTGGGCTCAAAATTGTCGTCGATTGTGCTAACGGCGCGACTTACCATATTGCGCCAGCGGTCTTTAGCGAACTCGGTGCTGAAGTGATCGCGATGGGTGTGGAGCCGAATGGCACCAACATCAACCATGAAGTCGGTGCGACCGATGTACGTGCGCTGCAAAAACGTGTCGTCGAAGAGCAAGCCGCGCTGGGTCTCGCCTTTGATGGTGATGGCGATCGCATCATCATGGTGGATCATCTGGGCAACAAAATTGATGGTGACCAAATTGCTTACATCATTGCGCGAGATGCGTTGCGTCGTGGTGAATTAAAAGGCGGCGTGGTTGGCACTTTGATGACCAATTTGGGCATGGAAAATGGCCTCAAGGCGTTAGGGATTCCTTTCGTTCGTGCGGCTGTCGGTGACCGCTACGTGATGGAGCAGTTGATCGAAAAAGGCTGGCGTATTGGTGCGGAAAACTCTGGCCACGTTATCTTGCTTGATAAGGTGACCACTGGTGATGCGATTGTCGCAGCGCTGCAAGTGTTGGCATCAGTGGTGGGCAGTAAACTCACTTTGAACGAGTTGTCGCAAGGTATGACACTGTACCCGCAAGTGTTGGAAAACGTGCGTTTCTCGGGCGACTCCAACCCGCTAGAAGCGAAAGCTGTGCAAGAGAGTGTGGCACAAGTTGAAGCCGAGCTTGGTGATAAAGGCCGCGTGTTATTGCGTAAGTCGGGCACTGAACCTCTGATTCGCGTTATGGTGGAAGGCGAAGATGCTAAACTGGTTCAAGCGAGCGCCCTCAAAATTGCCGATGCGGTGAAAGCGAGCTTTTAATCGCTCTCGCGTGTGAGGATTTTCCCGACCAAGTGGCTAGCTTCATTTGGTCGGGAAGCCCAAATGATGCCTTTCTGCGCATTAGTCCGTTTTGATTAACCGATTCTCATCAACCCCGTTTTCTCATGAATCCGTTTGTCATGAATAAAGGATAACCAACCGATATGTCTTTGTTAAACACTGGCTATCTCCATGAGATGGGCATTGATACCTACCAACTAGAGCATCCCTCCCGTCTTCATGGCGTAGAGCTTAGTCCCATCACACTGGATGATGACTGCCGTTTGTTGTTGGTATCACCTGTACTGCCTCAAGGCAGCGACGCCCTATTTTTGCA
The DNA here is from genome assembly GCF_059833955.1 of Vibrio sp. R15-SG3-ISO1A. Classification (NCBI taxonomy): domain Bacteria; kingdom Pseudomonadati; phylum Pseudomonadota; class Gammaproteobacteria; order Vibrionales; family Vibrionaceae; genus Vibrio; species Vibrio sp. R15-SG3-ISO1A. The sequence continues at coordinate 64,002 of NZ_JCBDGH010000012.1, read as the reverse complement.
AAAGGTGTTGCAAGCGATGTCATTGACCCTTGAGAATGTGCGCCACGTTTATCCTCATCAGGTGATGGCGGTTAATAGAGAAGCGTTGACATGGGTTTGGTATGCCGGTTGTGATGCTCACCAATTTGAGGGCGTGAAAACCTTGGTGTCGCCAGAGTTAGCTGCGATTGATGGGAATCAAGTGGAGCGCCGCGCGTTGTGGCAGCAAATCCAAACAGCTCTCAAAGGAGAATAACATGGCACTGGTTCCATTAGCGCCAACGCACCTTGATGAGGTGTATCGCATTGAGTGTGCCGCGCATTCACATCCTTGGTCTGCCAACTTGATTAACGCCATTGAGAGCCGCGGTGCGTGCCATCATGTGCTTGAGGTGAGTGGCGAGGTTGTGGGCTATTTTTACGCGCAGAATATTGTGGGTGAGGTGACATTACTCAACATTGCCGTCGATCCCGCCAAGCAAGGACAGGGCTTTGGCCGAGTGCTTATTGAAGGCTTCTTGTCGATGTGTGAGGCCGCGGGCGCTGATAGCGCTTGGCTTGAAGTACGAGAAAGTAACCAGGTGGCGTTAACTCTCTACCACGAAGTCGGCTTCAATGAGATTGACCGTCGCGTCAACTATTACCCAACGAGCAAGGGGAAAGAAGACGCGATCATCATGAGTTATCTATTTTTCTAAGCTTTTTTCGCATCAGCTTAGAATTTTATTAACGCTGCGCGAACTTTGCGTTTTCCGGTAATTCTAGCGGATAGTAGTTGGCCTCGAAGCGGCTTTTCAGCTCACTCGACGGCAGAGGCTTATCAAAAATGTAACCTTGGAACTGTTCGCAACCCAATTTTTTCAGCGTCTCCAACTCGTACACATCTTCCACCCCTTCTGCGATGACTTCCAAGTTCAAACGATGCGCTGTCATGATGATGGTATCGACAATCGCTTGGTCACTTTCGTCTAAATGCAGTTGGGTGACAAATGAGCGGTCAATCTTAAGTACGTCTACCGATAAATGCTTTAGGTAGCGCAACGACGAGTAGCCGGTGCCAAAGTCATCAATCGAAGTTTTGAGATTAAACTCTTTGAGTTTAACCATCTTTTGAATTGCGCCTTCCACATTCTCGAGCAGCAAGTTTTCAGTGATTTCCAGTTCGATGCACTCTCCACTGATCCCTGCTTGCGCTAAGGCTTCATTGATGTGATCAACGAAGGACTCTTGCGCGAACTGAAGCGGACTGATATTGATCGCCAAGCGGCGGAAAGTGTCTGGCAAGATGCCCTGTTTCTTCCACTTGGCATACTGGTAGCACGCTTCCTCAATAATCCAATTACCGATTTGAAGGATCTGGCCGGTCTCTTCCGCGACCGGCATAAACACGCCCGGAGGCAATAGCCCTTTTTCGGGGTGGTTCCAGCGAATTAAGGCTTCAACCCCGATAATTTGGTGTTTATCACTGACCTGAGGTTGATAATAGAGTTCAAGCTGTCCTTTATTGATTGCCTGATGCAACCCCTTTTCAATCTCTAGGAAGGATTCGACTTGCGCCTGCATTTCAGGCTCGTAGAAGGTGTACTTGTTCTTACCTGCCACCTTGGCGCGATACAAGGCGGTATCCGCTTGGCGCAGCACATCAATGTTGGTACAGGCGACCGACGGAAAGGTCGCGATACCGACACTGACGGTACAGTAGAGTTGGTGATCATCAATCGAATAGGGGTTTGAGATCAGTGCAAGCAATTGCTGAGCTAAACTTTTGGTTTGCTCTGGGCCCACATTGGGCAGCAAGATCGCAAACTCATCGCCGCCGATCCTCGCTGCGGTGTAGCCTTTTTGCTGCCACGAGACAATACGTTTGGCAATCGCTTTGAGCAGCTGATCCCCTATAGTATGACCGAGTGAGTCGTTGATGGTTTTAAAACGGTCTAAATCCAAGTAAAACAGCGCACCGGTTTGATTATTGTGTACCGCTTGGTCAATAGACTTTCCTAGGGTTTGCATCAATAAGCTGCGATTGGCCAACCCAGTGAGCGAGTCGTAGTATGCGAGCTGATTGAGCTTCGCTTGCGCCACTTCACGGTCTTGCCATAGGGAATGGAAGGTCTTGGCAAGGTGACCGAGCTCATCGTTACCTTGAAGCGGAGGAGGCGTGGTCGCACTGTGCTGGTCATTGAGTGAGCGTACCCAATTAAGCAGAGTAATCAGTGGCTTAGACAGTTTTTTGTAGAAAAAGATCAGCAAGATAGTGGTCAGCAAAATATTGCGCAGCAAATCAAACAGTAAGATTTTGCTGGTTTTGGCGATAAACTCGCGCGCAATGCTGATGCCGTTCACGGAGAAGCTGAGTGAGCCTACCACAACATGAGAGTTTGGCTGATGGAGATCGGTCTGATAGACCGGCGATGTCGGCGTGAGATAAGTGGCCACCAGTTCAGCAAAATCCCCTTGGCGTGTCACGCTGCGCTCATTACGGGTCAGGGTATCGCCAAAGTCATCGATGATTTCCACACGGTAGATGGCGTTATCCATCATCAGCGTTGAGGCCACTTGCTCGGCCAACAACTGGTTAAGGTGATAGGCCGCTTGACTCGCATTAGAGTAATTTTGCAGCAACTTGAACTGATAGTGATCTTCGATACGTTGTTGCTCTTTCGATACGTCAACAAAAATCTGATACAAGCTGAAGCAGACGCCCAGCAGGACAGACACCAAAAACACCGTTTTTGCTTGGCGGATGGCTAACGAATTGATCTTTATAGTCTCGGACATAGCTTCTACTTGTGAGATGTACTTCTTAAGTTATAGCTCATATTTATTGATATTCTAATCTATCGACGAAAAGCGTGACTTTTCAATTCATCTTTTTGTATGAAGTTGCTGATTGCATCAATATAAGCGAGAATACCGCGCAAAATAGAATCGAACCCAGAGTGGTTTAGGCTCGGTATGACCGAGAAAAACGGCTTACAGATAGTTAAGAAGACCTGTTCATGTCAAATACCCCATTTCTAAGCGAAGTGTCTAAACGTAGAACATTCGCGATCATCTCGCACCCCGATGCGGGTAAAACCACCATTACTGAAAAAGTGTTGTTGTTCGGACGCGCCATTCAGACCGCCGGTACGGTGAAAGGACGCGGCTCCGCTCAGCATGCCAAATCAGACTGGATGGAGATGGAAAAAGAGCGTGGCATCTCCGTGACCACCTCTGTGATGCAGTTTCCGTACAACGAATGCTTGGTCAACCTTCTCGATACCCCAGGGCACGAAGACTTCTCGGAAGATACCTACCGTACGCTGACCGCTGTTGACTCATGTCTGATGGTGATTGATGCCGCGAAAGGTGTCGAGGATCGTACCCGCAAGCTGATGGAAGTGACCCGTTTACGTGATACCCCAATCGTGACCTTCATGAACAAGCTTGACCGTGATATCCGTGATCCGATGGAGTTGCTGGATGAGGTCGAAAGCGAACTGAATATGGCGTGCGCACCAATCTCATGGCCGATTGGCTGCGGTAAAGAGTTTAAGGGTGTTTACCATATTCACCGTGACGAAACGATTCTTTACGCAACAGGCCAAGGCCACACGATTCAAGAGCAGCGCATCATCAAAGGGCTAGATAACCCAGAGCTAGACGCAGCTGTTGGCAGCGAATTGGCGGAGCAACTGCGTGAAGAGCTCGAATTGGTCATTGGCGCTTGTCCTGAGTTTGATCAAGAGCTGTTCCTTGCTGGTGAATTGACGCCTGTGTACTTCGGTACCGCATTAGGTAACTTCGGCGTTGATCATATGCTTGATGGCCTGACTGAGTGGGCTCCCGCACCGATGCCGCGTGACGCCAATGAGCGTAAAGTTGAGGCGTCAGAAGAGAACTTCAGTGGATTTGTGTTCAAAATCCAAGCTAATATGGACCCGAAACACCGTGACCGCATCGCCTTTATGCGTATCGTGTCGGGGACATACAAACAAGGCATGAAGATGAACCACGTTCGTCTTGGTAAGCAAGTGAACATCTCTGATGCGGTGACGTTCATGGCGGGCGATCGTTCTCGCGCTGAAAACGCGTACGCAGGTGACATCATCGGTCTCCATAACCACGGCACCATCCAAATTGGTGACACCTTTACTCAAGGTGAAGCACTGAAGTTCTCGGGTATTCCAAACTTCGCTCCTGAGCTGTTCCGTCGTATTCGCTTGAAAGATCCTCTTAAGCAAAAGCAGTTGCTCAAAGGCTTAGTGCAGCTTTCAGAAGAAGGGGCCGTGCAGGTATTCAGACCTTTGCAGAACAACGACTTGATTGTAGGCGCCGTCGGTGTCCTTCAGTTTGATGTGGTGGTTGCGCGCTTGAAAGCGGAATACAACGTGGAAGCGATTTACGAAGGGGTTAACGTGGCGACTGCACGTTGGGTTGAGTGTGAGGATGGTAAGAAGCTCGACGAGTTCCAGCGCAAGAACCAAGTCAACTTAGCCCTCGATGGCGGTGACAACTTAACTTACATCGCGCCAACCATGGTTAATCTGAACCTGGCCAAAGAGCGCTTCCCGGATGTTGAGTTCCGTGCCACTCGTGAGCACTAATACCACGCTTTGAGACTGGCAAAAGTTGCTGAGGTAATCAGCGGCTTTCATTACGCAGAGCCGTGAAGGCCGACGATAAAAAAGGGTTGATGCTTATGCATCAACCCTTTTTCCGTATATCTAAGCGATAGCCTTACTTTTTCTTGCTGGTGCTCTTTTTCTTCGTTTTAGTGACGCTTTTCTTCTTGTCGTCTTTTTTCTTGTTCTTTTTCTTAAACACGGGTTTTTTGTGTTTTGGACGTAACTCTTTAATAAAGCGCTCTTTGATCTCTTCTTTCACGTAGCGAGCGACGCGATCCATCATGGGTTGATCGTGCGCTTCCACCAGTGAGACTGCGTTGCCTTTTTTGCCTGCGCGTGCGGTACGGCCAATGCGGTGCAGGTAAACATCTGCGCTGCGTGGCAAGTCAAAGTTGATCACATGGCTGACATCCGGCAGATCAATACCACGCGCGGCAACGTCGGTGGCGAGCAGTACGTTGACCGTGCCATCGCGGAATCGCGCAATGGCGTTGTTGCGGCGATCTTGTGGCATTTCGCCTTGGATCCACGCACAAGGGATCTGCGCTTTTTCCAGTTCGCCACGTAAGTCCGCCAAACGTTCGCGGGTTTTTAAGAAGATGATGCTACGCTGAGCTTGCTCGGTGAGAATGGTTTTGAGTAGCGCCAGTTTGTGCTCCATATCATCCGCACGGTGATACCATTGAGCGATTTTCTTACGTTCGCGGCGTGATGGCTCGGCATCAATTTCTGCTGGGTTCGTCAATAGATCAGCAGTGAAGCCTTCCACACCTCGGCCTTCGAGCGTGGCAGAAAAGAGCAGAGTTTGTTTACGCCAACGACATTCATTTGAAAGGCGGTCAACCGTTGGACCAAAGCCCATGTCGAGCATTCGGTCCGCTTCATCGAGGATTAACCATTCAATTGCTCGACAATCGAATCGCTCCGCATTGATGTATTCCATTAAGCGGCCCGGGGTTGCAACAACGATATCTTGGGTCTTTTTCAAAATGTCGGCGTGCTCTTCATATTGAACGCCACCAGTAATGGTGAAGATGTTGAGATTGGTGTTTTTTGCTAAAGCGCGCGCTTGATTTGCCACTTGCATTGCCAGTTCACGTGTCGGCGTTAAGATCAGCACGCGTGCAGGCCCAGGTTTACGGCGTGGGAAATCTTGCAAATATTGCAGAGCGGGTAGCACGAACGCCGCTGTTTTGCCTGTTCCTGTGGGCGCAGACGCGAGAATATCTCGACCATCAAGGGCGTGTGGAATTGCTTCCGCCTGAATCTGGGTTGGGCGGCTGTAACCCATCTCTTCGATGGCTTCGAGTAGATTGTTGTCTAGCTCAAGTTCGGCAAAATTTTTGATCACTCTGGTCTCTCCACAAGCGCACGAAATGGTTTTTATCCCTTTATTTTGACCTCAGGGATAACAAAGGTCGCATAGTATAGTGTCTTTGGTGATAAGGATCACACCTTAATTACGGCATCTTTAAATAAAACGCTTTCGTCAGGGTGACAAAATCTTCGCTGTACTCAGCTCCGTCATGGATCTGCAGTGATTGATATTGGCACTCACCTGCGGTGTGTTGCAGTTCAAACATCAAGCGACTGACGGGTTTAGTGGCTGTGGTGCGCACTTCGCAGTGCCTTCTTAACGACCACCCCATATTCTGCGCTAACTCGATAAACGCTTCCCCTTCCACTTGAGGCAAGATGAAACTGGCGGTGCCAAGAGGCGCGAGCAGTTGCTGACATCGTCGCAATAAAGGTTCGTGTGCCAATGTATCCGCATGTCTTGCGATGGCGCGAGCGGGGGCTTTTGCAGACTCGCCATTAGTAAAATAGGGAGGATTACAAATAATCGCGTCAAAGGAGAGTGGGAGTTCGGCGCTGAGGATATCACCTTGAAGAAGAAGTAACCTGCTGTTCCACGGACTGGCGCTGAAATTACTTTGCGCGGCGCAAATGGCGTGATGGTTAATATCTATCGCGCATATCTGTGCATCTGGGTTGCGCTGGGCGCACATTAAGGCCAGTAGCCCCGTTCCAGTGCCGATGTCGAGTATTTGACGTGCGTGCTCTATCTGCGCCCACGCGCCGAGCATGACACCATCGGTACTGACGGGCATCCCAGATTGTCCAGACTGAATAGAAAACTGTTTAAATGAAAACGCTTTAGTGGCTTTGATGGTCATTGGAATCTTATGTTGTCATTGGATGTTATGGTGGTGACTTCAGTGGTTGTTAATGATGTGTATGGTTTTTTGTTCTTATTGTTGTGGTGCTGCTGGTGATTTCGAACGGTATTAAAGTCCAATTTTTCCTCTCCAACTAGTGATTGCTGCTGTATATCTGAGTGTACTCTAAATTTATATGGTGTTTTTCGCCATTCGGTTGCGAAAGCGACACGGTTTGTTCATCATGCGCGCCTTATTTTAAAGATTGAGTGGGTTAATGACATCACTCTCCATTCACAACATCGATATCTCCCATCAGGTTATGGGGTAGTCGAGTTTACTCGATACTGCCGTCATAGTCGCATTGGGAACAGAAGTATAAGAAGGTTCTCTCGTGAATCAGAGTTTAAAAATCACAGATATTCTTGCGCTCGGCTTCATGCTGTTCGCGTTTTTTTTAGGTGCGGGTAACATCATCTTTCCACCGATTGCCGGTCAGTTTGCAGGCGACAATGTGTTCCCTGCAATGATGGGTTTTCTTGCGACGGCCGTCGGTTTGCCACTGGCAACGATCATTGCGATCGCCGTAGCCGGTGGTTCATGGGATCATCTGACAGAGCATTTGCCAAAGCGCGCTGCTGTGGTGATGGCGGTACTGATTTTCGTCATTATCGGCCCAGCCTTCGCGGCTCCTCGTACCGGTTTGGTTGCCTATGAGATGGCGATCAAACCCTTCTTGGCTGACGCCGCGCAAATGCAGTTGACCATGTTCTCCATTCTCTTTTTTGCGGTTGCGGTGTTCTTTGCTTGGTCTCAAGGCAAACTGATTGATGTGATTGGTAAAGTGCTGACGCCGGCGCTGTTTATTGGCCTGATTGTCTTGGCCGGTGCGGTCTTTATTGATCCTCAAGGCGAGATTTTAGCGGCGCAAGGTGAATACTTAACTCACCCATTGCAAAAAGGGTTTCTGGAAGGCTATAACACCATGGATACCTTTGGCGCCTTGATGTTTGGGGTGTTGATTGTCGATGCGCTGCGCCAAAAAGGCATCACGTCACAAAAAGCGACCTCAAAATACCTGATCAGCGCAGCCTGCATTGCCGCAGTGGGACTTGCGTTTGTTTATATCTCACTCTTCTACCTCGGCGCGACCAGTTCTGCAGTTGCAGCAGGAGCGGACAATGGTGGTCTAGTGTTAAGCTTGTATGTTCAAGCGCTGTTTGGTCCGTACGGTCAAGTGGTTCTCTCTGTCATCGTGTTGCTGGCGTGTTTGACGACGGCGATCGGCCTTATCTCTGCGTGTTCTGACTATTTCAGCTCGCTCACTCTGCTCTCTTATAAGCAGTGGGTGATCATTAATGGTGTGGCGTGTGCTGTGGTGGCGAACGTCGGCCTCGCTCAACTGATTGCCTTTTCAGTACCTGTGCTGTTTGCGCTTTATCCGGTTGCTATTGCTCTGATTGCGTTGACCTTTATGCGCAACAAGCTCGCGAATCCAGCTATGGCGTATCGTGTGGTGATTCTTGTTGCTTTACTGTTTGCGCTTATTGATGCCGCTAAGGTGGCAGGGTTGGATATGTCAGCACTGAGCATGTTGCCGCTTTTTGATGTCGGCATGGGCTGGTTGCTGCCAACGGCGGCGACGATGGTGTGCATGATGTTCATCGGCCAATCTGAGCAAGCGTCACTGGCGCAAGACAACGCTTAACCGCTCGTATTTCTTTGCGCTCAATCCCTTGTCATACCCTGTGTGGCAAGGGATTGTTGTTTCTGGTGCACTGCCAGTCCTGTTCAAAAAATTCCTGTATCTTCGTCACACTTTTCAGTACAATTCTTCGGTTAAATTCTACTCATCAATGTTGAGCAAACATGTTTGAAATCAATCCAATTAAAAACCGCTTACAGGACGTGTCTCAGCGCACTTTAGTCCTGAGGGGGTATCTTTGACTATGACGCCAAAAAAGAGCGTCTAGAAGAAGTCAACGCAGAACTGGAACAACCAGATGTCTGGAACGAACCTGAGCGCGCACAAGCGTTAGGTAAAGAGCGTGCGGCGTTAGAAGCTGTCGTGGAAACCATTGATCAGCTCGACCAAGGGGTTGAAGACGTTGATGGTTTACTTGAGCTTGCGGTCGAAGAAGACGATCAAGAAACTTTCGATGAAATCGAGCCCGAGCTTGCGGAACTAGAAGCGAAGCTTGAACAGCTTGAATTCCGTCGTATGTTCTCTGGCGATCACGATGCGTCTGATTGCTATATCGACCTGCAATCTGGTTCAGGCGGTACTGAAGCGCAAGACTGGACGTCGATGATGCTGCGTATGTACTTGCGCTGGGCAGAAGCCAAAGGCTTCAAAACCGAAGTGATCGAAGTGTCAGAGGGTGAAGTGGCGGGCTTGAAAGGCGCGACGGTGAAAATCTCTGGCGAGTATGCTTATGGTTGGCTTCGCACTGAAACCGGCGTGCATCGTCTAGTCCGTAAATCGCCGTTTGACTCTAGCGGCCGCCGCCATACTTCGTTTGCTTCTGCGTTTATCTACCCAGAGATTGATGACAACATCGATATCGACATTAACCCTGCGGATTTGCGCATTGACGTGTACCGTGCGTCCGGCGCGGGTGGTCAGCACGTTAACACCACCGAATCGGCGGTACGTATTACTCACGTACCCACCAACACAGTCGTGCAATGTCAGAACGATCGCTCTCAGCACAAGAACAAAGATCAGGCGATGAAGCAGTTGCGCGCTAAGCTCTTTGAACTTGAGATTCAAAAGCAGAATGCAGAGAAGCAGGCCAACGAAGACGCGAAGTCTGACATTGGTTGGGGCAGCCAGATTCGTTCTTACGTCCTAGATGACTCGCGCATTAAAGATCTGCGTACCGGGGTAGAAAACCGCAATACACAAGCGGTACTGGATGGCGATCTAGACAAATTTATTGAAGCTAGCCTGAAATCAGGCCTGTAAGCTTTTCACCGACACTCAGAAACGAAACAGGATACATCGAAAATGACTGATGCTGTTCAAAACGAAAATCAACAAGACGTCCTTTCACCTGAAGAAAACAAGCTGATTGCTGAGCGCCGCGCGAAGCTGGACGCTATCCGCAAGAGCTGCAAGGCAAATGGCCATCCTAATGACTTCCGTCGTGATGCACTAGCGGGCGATCTACAAAAAGAGTTCGGTGAGAAGAGCAAGGAAGAGCTAGAAGCGCTCAACCACGTGGTGGCGATTGCCGGTCGTATTATGGCTAAGCGTGGTCCGTTCCTTGTGATTCAAGAGACATCTGGCCGCATTCAAGCGTATGCGGCAAAAGACGTACAAAAGCACCTTAAAGAGCAATACCAAGGTTTGGATATTGGTGACATCATCGGTGTTAAAGGCGCGCTGCATAAATCCGGTAAAGGCGATCTTTACGTGAATATGGAAGAGTACGAATTGCTGACTAAGGCGCTTCGTCCACTGCCAGAGAAATTCCACGGCCTGACTGACCAAGAGATGCGTTACCGCCAGCGTTACGTTGACCTGATTGTCAATGAAGATTCACGCCAAGCGTTTATCATTCGCTCTAAACTTGTTTCTGCGATCCGGAACTTCATGAGCTCAAAAGGCTACCTTGAAGTGGAAACGCCAATGATGCACGTCATCCCTGGTGGTGCGACCGCTCGTCCATTTGTGACGCACCACAATGCGTTGGATATCGACATGTACCTACGTGTGGCGCCAGAGCTGTACTTGAAGCGTCTCGTTGTGGGCGGTTTTGATCGCGTATTTGAGATCAACCGTAACTTCCGTAACGAAGGTCTATCGCCACGTCACAACCCAGAATTCACCATGATGGAATTCTACCAAGCGTACTCTGACTATAAAGATCTGATGGATCTCACTGAAGAGATGCTCAGCACAGTGGCAATGGATGTTCTTGGTTCTACCTCTATGCCTTACGGTGATGAGACGGTAGAGTTTGGTGGTACGTACGCTCGCATGAGTATGTTTGAAGCTATCAAGCACTACAACCCAGATCACGCTGAGATCCAAGCACTAACAGAATCGGATCTGCAAGATCGCGAGAAAATGGTCGCGATTGCTAAATCTGTTCACGTTGATGTTGAACCGTTCTGGACGTGTGGTCAGCTACTTGAAGAGATCTTCGGTGAAACGGCTGAACCTCAACTGATTCAGCCAACCTTTATTACCGGTTACCCGGCGGATATTTCGCCTCTGGCTCGCCGTAGCGATGACAACCCGTTCTTTACTGACCGTTTCGAGTTTTTTATTGGCGGCCGTGAAGTGGCGAACGGTTTCTCTGAGCTTAACGATGCGGAAGACCAAGACGCACGCTTTAAAGCGCAAGTGGATGCTAAAGATGCCGGTGACGATGAAGCCATGTATTACGATGCAGACTACATCACGGCACTTGAGCACGGCTTGCCACCCACAGCGGGCCAAGGGATTGGTATTGATCGCCTAGCGATGCTCTTTACCAACACGCACACGATTCGTGACGTGATTCTGTTCCCTGCCATGCGTCCGCAAGCGCAATCTTAATCGGATACGCGATTGACGTTAAAAACCACCTTCGGGTGGTTTTTTTATGCCTGGATAAGGTGAAAAGAGAAAGAGTAATAAATAATGCGAATGTTTTTTGGATCTGTATCTCAAGCTCATATGTAAGATGTGGCATTATCTAAATAGTCTTAACATTAAGACAGACACTCTGCGAGAGTCTCTATAATGTAACTAACCAGTGTCGCATTTTCGATGAGTGGGTGTGATGTGAATGGTCTTAAGGGGCGAGATTGTTCCTCTTATATATTTGCCATCCAGCCTTACTCACCGCTGGCGAAACCGCCGATAGCAGTGACACAGTAGTAGAATAATAGTGATAAGGAATAGCGTCATGGGAAATCAATTCCGCATGGATTCCGTTCCGGGATCGTTAGTGGTCGTGGGAGGAACGTATGAGCCTTGGTTGTCAGTGCTGGAACAAGTTGGCTGGCGGTGTACCCAAGTCGCGGATTTAAGAAAAGCCGATAGCTTGTTCAACGAAACCGGACCTTGTATCGGTATTGTCGATTTAAGTCATGATGAGTTTAGTCTCAATGGTATTGCGAATTTGGTGAGCAATCATAAGCAGGTGCGTTGGCTCGCCTTTATTCGTGAGTCACAGCTGAGCTCTGACACCATCTGTCAGTTTATCGTCAACTTCTGTATTGATTTTTTCACCGCTCCGATCCCTGATGCGCAACTGCTCAGCACCATAGGTCACCAATTAGGGATGCTCAAGCTTGAGCAAAAGGTGTGGCCTTACTACGGCAACAATAGTGATATGGGGCTGATTGGTGACTCTATTCCAGTCAAACGCCTACGCGATCAGATTAAACGCATCGGGCCTACCGATGTCAGCATTCTGATTTACGGTGAAAATGGCACGGGCAAAGAAACGGTGGCCAGAGCGGTACACAAGACCTCCTCAAGAGCCAACAAAGAGTTTGTTTCCGTCAATTGTCGAGCCATGTCTGAGAGTCGAATTGAAAGTGATCTGTTTGGTCTTCAACGTCATGACAGTGATGAGCCTTGTTTGCTGGAAAAAGCCCATGGTGGAACCGTGTTATTGAACGACATTCTCACTTTGCCCAAATCTCAGCAAGTGAACTTACTGAGATTCTTGCAAGAGGGGACGATAGAAACCAAAGAGGGCCCAAAAGAAGTCGATGTGAGGATTCTTGCCGCGAATTCAGCGGATATCGAGAAAGCTTTGATTGATGGAGACTTCAATGAGGAGCTTTATCACTACATCAATGTGCTGCGCATCAACGTTCCGAGTTTAAAAGAGCGTGCCGGAGACATTGCGATTTTGGCGCGTCATTTCTTGCAGGAGTACTCTAAGGAATACAACGCCCAAGCGCGCAGTTTTACTGAAGAGGCGTTGCGAGAGCTCACTCGTTACCATTGGCCTGGTAACGTGCGGGAGCTGATGAACCAGATTAAGCGCGTGGTGCTGATGTCCGACAGTGTGATGCTAGACGATCAGCAATTGGATCTCCCTAAACGCACCGACGGTAAACGAAGTTTGAAAAGCATCCGTGAGCGAAGTGAGCGCGATGCGCTGTTGCTGGTGCTTGAATCCCATTCGGGACAAGTGTCGATGGCGGCCAAAGAATTGGGTGTATCGCGTGCCACTATGTATCGTTTGTTAAACAAACATAACTTGATCAGTGACGCGACTGTTTAATTGATTGTTTTGTAAATAAAAAGCCATGCGTCGATTGCATGGCTTTTTGCTATTGGTTTAACAGGATCTGCCATATATAAGATATTCACAGTTTGAATATCTTATATTCAGGGAGAATAAAAACATGATTCAGTTGAAAAACGTGTTTTTAACTTTCCATTAATAAATCGGTTGATTAATCATCCTTGGTGGTTAGAATTTAACCATGAGCTCAACGCTCTACACACCCAACGGATTCTTTATTTTTGCTAGGAGGCGCACAATGACACATTTCATCATGACACCCGTGTTTACCCTTTGTGCCTCTGACGCCGTTAGCGCCGCGATGATCATGACAGATTGGTCTCACACCCTATCTATGTCTGATATCGCCCGAAAACCGGCCCGCACACAATAACGTATCCGTATCCTTTTTCTTTTAATTGGCTGCGGAAATGCAGCGAATTAAAAGTGATGGATCACACGACTCTTTCCTCATTTTTGCTTCCATGTGTTTCCCCAGCCACGTATAGACTGGAGATTTCTCATGAGTCATTCTGTATATCTAAAACTTGCTACCCTACTTGTTAAAGCGGACTTGAACCGAGAAGAGCGAGCCTGGAAACGAAAAATCAGACGCAGTGCGCACCACATCCCATGGGAGAACGCGCACCTGCTAAGAGATATTGGTTTGGAAAGCGATGGTCGTCCGATTGGCCTCAGTGAACCTGCCCACGTCAAAGCCGAGCGCCGTATTCGTCATCTTCGTCGAGTGCTGAGTGCGCGAATACCGACGTAACCTTAGGGGCTGGCGGTGATGACCGTCAGCCCCTGTAATCGAGCAAAAAACCGACCGTGAAGGTCGGTTTTTACGTTTGTACGCCAGTGTGGTGAATACGCCCTTATGGGCAAGGGTTGGAATATTGAATACCAATCGCTTGCAAGCCATCAAGCAGTTCAGGGCTTAAAGTGATATCGAGACTGTCAATATTGGATTTCAACTGTGTCAGGCTGGTGGCACCGATAATGTTGGAGGCGACAAACGGTCTTTGATTGACGAAAGCCAATGCCATCTGCGCGGGATCTAGCCCATGTTCACGCGCCAACGAGACGTATGCCTGTGTGGCGGCGATCCCTTGTGGCGTAAAGTAGCGCACAAAGCGTTCGTACAAGCTGCAACGGGCGCCTGTAGGTTTGGCACCATCAAGGTATTTACCACTCAAACAGCCAAAGGCGAGCGGGGAATAGGCCAGAAGTTGCACGCCTTCGAAATGGCTGATTTCAGAAAGACCGACTTCAAAGCTGCGATTAAGTAAATTGTAGGGGTTTTGAATCGAAACGATCCGTGGCAACTCATGCTTCTCTGCGAGTTTGAGCAGCGACATCACTCCCCAAGGTGTTTCGTTAGAGACGCCGATATAGCGTACTTTTCCTGCACGGACCAATTCCGCCAAGGCTTCTAGGGTTTCGATCAGGGTGACTTCCTGCTGCTGATCCGGATAAGGGTAATTGAGCTGACCGAAACAGTTCGTCTGACGCTGAGGCCAGTGGATTTGATACAGATCGACATAGTCGGTTTGCAAACGCTGCAAGCTATCATCAATAGCTTGGTGAATGTTACGCCAATCGAGCCTCATGTTGTCACGGATATAAGGCACGCTACGTGGACCGGCGACTTTGGTCGCTAAAATGACTTTCTCACGCTTACCTGATTGTTTGAGCCAGTTGCCAATATAGGTTTCGGTTAACCCCTGGCTTTGCGCTTTGGGCGGTACCGGGTACATTTCGGCGGTATCAATAAAGTTGACGCCACGCTCTAAGGCATAATCTAGCTGACTGAATGCGTCTTGCTCTGTGTTCTGTTCACCAAAGGTCATGGTTCCAAGAGCAATCTGACTGACTTCGAGAGATGAGTGCGGTAACTTGTTGTATTGCATGAACCTTCCTAGTTTCCAGTGGAGATAACTCCAATATAGGGCAAGGTGTGGCTGGTGGATATAGGGTTTATTAACAATTTCGCAAAATTCTGCGTCTTGACTATCTTTAAGAGATCCAGGTCTTTAAGGGATGAAGGTGCGCGATGCAAAAAGTTCAGTTAGATAAATGGATCCACGGCGATCACAAAGAGAGCTATCAGCCGCCCAAGGTGTTCGTTATCGGATGTTCCGATGTATCGCAATACTTGTTAGCGGTGGAATACAAGCATAAGCTCGAACCCATCAGAGAAGGAGAAGACCCCCTTCATTTTGATTCGATAGAGCAGGTGAGAGAGGCGCTGTTGAAACTCGGTGTTGAGCGCGCCTACTTAAGATTGCACAACACTTATGATGAGTGTGGCTCGGGCAGTGGACCTCGTTTTCACGATGTGGCATTGTCGCTCACGACGCATTGAGCTGGCGCTAAATAAAATGACGAGCGAGTATGTTGGCGGTAAATTGCGTACGCAAGTAAAAGCCGCGAGGTAGCGTCTTGATGCGTTTTCCTGTTGCGCCGTAGGCGTCGGTTGAGACTCGACTGTTGGCGGCTTTCGGTCTGATTTGCAGGACTTCACCGTGCTTAGCGGTAATGTGGCTGACTTGGCCTAGTACGATCATCTCCATCAGCTCTTCCCAGTCCGCTCGCAATTGACGTTCTTCTTCGACACTTGGCGACCACAAAAGCGGGGAGCCAACACGCCGATCTGGCAGTGGAATTTCTCGTTCCCCCTCAACCGGCACCCACAGTACCCGTGATAATTTGTTTCTGACGTGGCTGTTTTCCCATGTTAAACCATGCACTCCCGTTAAAGGGGCGACACAAACAAAGGTGGTTTCCAGTGGCTTACCGCTATAACTGATGGGAATGGTCTTAAGTTCAATCCCGAGATGCTCAAAGTCTTGCTGTGGTTTGCTGCCTGCGGTAGCGCCTAAATGCCATTCCAGTAATTGACCGACCCAGCCTTTGTCACGCTGTAGATTTGCCGGCACCGTCATCTGGGCTTCCTGGGCGAGTTCTGCAAAGGTGAGCCCTGCGATTTGGCTAGCTCGTTCAAACAGTTCTTGCTCGGAGTGTGGGGCTGGTTTCATCAATACGCTTCCTTAAGGTTGGTGAGACATTGTATCGAATCCATTCGAGTGATGAAATCTTGCTTGGGATCCCAAGTGGTGAAAGATCCTACTAAATAAACTTATCCACAGAATTTCATCGACATTAAGCAATATTTTTAATATCTGGATCAATTAACAGGGGTTTTAGGGCTTTTTTAGGCTTGATTTCTGCGGTTGTTGCTATTTTACACCTTGCCTGTGTGGATAAAGTGTCCTGTGGTGGATCTTTAACCGATCTGTGTTGTGCGTGAAATATGTCAGATAAAAAGGGATTGGTAATAAGTTGGCCTATTCTATTTTATTGTTTTTAAATGATTTTGTGGCATAGCGTTCTTTCTGTTTTATTTTGCCAGGTGAGACTTGGCGGGAAAATGATCAGTTGAACCGAGATTCTTCACATAGTTATACACAGAAAAGGTGAATAAATGTGGTCCATGTCTCACAACTGTGTGAATAACTGTAGGGTTGACCGAAAAATATGCAGAGTAGGTGCGTGACGCCATAAATTGAGTGTGAGTCACAATAGGAAGTTTGCTCCGATTGGGGATATGTGGAAAAATCACTGTAATAAAAGATTTTACTAGAGGGTGGCCAGTGATAGATGGCGATGGTTACCGCTTAAATGTGGGAATTGTAATCTGTAACAACCATGGTCAGGTATTCTGGGCTAAACGATACGGACAACATTCTTGGCAGTTTCCTCAAGGGGGAATTGACGACGGTGAGACTCCCGAGCAAGCAATGTATCGGGAACTGTATGAAGAAGTGGGTTTAACAAAGAGTGATGTCACCATAGTGGCAACGAGTCGTCATTGGTTAAGGTATAAATTACCCAAACGGCTGGTTCGATGGGACTCAAAACCTGTTTGTATCGGGCAAAAACAGAAATGGTTCCTCCTGCGGCTAGATTGTGATGAAGCAAAGATCAATATGCAGCACGGGAGTTCCCCTGAATTTGATGGTTGGCGTTGGGTAAGTTATTGGTATCCGGTGCGACAAGTGGTTTCTTTCAAGCGTGATGTGTATCGCCGCGCAATGAAAGAGTTCGCCTCGATGGCAATGCCGTTCAAAGAACGCAGGACGAAAGGCAAACGTAAACACAAAAGAGGATAGACATGCTGTCTCAACTAAGGGAAATAGTTGAACAAGTTTCTAAGGTCGATGATGTGCATCAGGCCTTAGATGTATTGGTTAAGCAAACGTGCAACGCGATGAGTACGGAGTGTTGTACTGTCTATCTTGCAAATGAAGAAATGCAGCGCCTTGAGCTGATGGCGACTCAAGGTCTGCGCTTTAAAGGGGATAAAATCCATATCCGCTTTGAAGAGGGCTTGGTAGGTTTGGTCAAGCGCAGTGCTGAGCCGCTCAACCTCGCTGAAGCCTCCAAACATCCGGATTTCAAATACTTCTCCGAGCTGGGTGAAGAGATTTATCACAGCTTCCTTGGCACACCGATTATCCACCGTAAGCAAGTGTTGGGTGTTTTGGTGGTGCAGCAAAAGACGCCGCGTCAGTTTGACGAAATGGAGGAGTCCTTCCTTGTTACCCTAGCGGCGCAGCTTGCGGTGATTATTGCCCATGCTCAAACCCAAGGTCATTGGCGATTAGAGAAAAAGCAGCAAGCGATTCGAGGACTGCCTGCCTCAAGTGGTGTGGCCATTGGTGAGTTCTGGTGGGACGATACTCAGCCAGAGTTATCTGAGGTCTACCCAGCCTCGACACTGGATATCGAACGAGAGCAAGAGTGGCTCTTACTGGCGATTGAAGAAGCGCTCGGCGATTTTCGTCGCATGCGTAAAAAGCTCGATAGCGAAATCAACAAAGACGCTTTAGCCATTTTTGACCTTTTTACTCACTTGCTTAACGATCCCATGTTGCGCAAAGATCTCAAGTCGCAAATCCAAAAAGGCGATAGAGCTGACTGGGCGTTGAGGCAAGTGGTCGAGTCCTACTCGAACCGTTTTGCCCGCATGTCGGATCTCTATCTACGAGAAAGAGCGCAAGACATTCGCGAGCTGGGTCAACGCTTACTGTTTTTCTTGCACAATACCGACAAAGAGCAGCAATTGATTGAGCGCCCAATCATCCTCGTGGTGCGTGAACTGACCGCTTCTCTACTCGCCTCTATCCCGAAAGACAAGTTACTGGCGGTGATTGCCTTAGAGGGCGCGGCGAACTCGCACGCTGCGATTTTGTCGCGTGCGCTCGGTATTCCGGCCGTGATGGGCGTAAACCTCAATCTCAAAGCGATCAATGGTAAGCAGGGGATTGTCGACGGTTACAGCGGTAAGATTCTGATTTCACCGAGTAAACAGTTACTGAGAGAGTATCGCGCGCTGGTCAACGAAGAGGCGGAGCTGTCTAACTTGGTCAATCAGACCATTCAAGCTCCGGCTTGCACTCAGGATGGTGAACGAGTGGAAGTGATGCTCAATGCTGGTCTGAGCGCAGACACCAACATTGCCATCAATCAGGGCGTTGATGGGGTTGGCCTCTATCGAACCGAAATCTCTTTTCTGCTTCAGCACCGGTTTCCCTCGGAAGAAGAGCAAACCCAGCAGTATCAAGCGGTACTCAATAGCTATCCAGACAAACGAGTGGTGATGCGCACGCTTGATATCGGCGGGGATAAAGCCTTACCCTATCTGCCGATTGAAGAGGACAATCCATTTCTTGGTTGGCGCGGTATCCGTTTTACCTTAGATCATCCCGATATTTTCTTGATGCAGATACGCGCGATGCTACGCGCGAGCACGACGCATCATAACTTAAGTATTTTGCTGCCAATGGTATCAGGGGCGCAGGAGTTGGATGATGCTATCACTCTGATTGAACGGGCTTATCAAGAAGTCAAACTGCTCGATGAGCGACTGAGTATGCCGCAAATTGGCGTCATGATTGAAGTGCCTTCGATGATTTATCTGCTTCCGATGATTGCCGAGAAAGTCGATTTTGTCTCTATCGGGACGAACGACTTAACCCAATACCTGTTGGCGGTGGATCGCAATAATTCACGCGTGGCCGATGTCTATGAATCTATGCACCCATCGGTGGTGATGGCTCTGGATCACATTCGCCGTACCTGCGATGAGTTAGGCATTCCGGTGTGCATCTGTGGTGAATTGGCGGGCGATCCGATCGGGGCGATGTTGATGGTGGGGTTAGGATATCGAAGCCTGAGTATGAATACCTCGAATGTCGCCAAGATCAAATATCTCCTCAGACATACTCAAGTCGATGAGCTTCAACATTTGGCGCAAAATGCGCTGTCACAAGCTTATGGAAAAGACATCTATGCTATGATGCAGGCCTTTTTTGAGCAGAAAGGTTTTGCCGGCTTTATTCGCGCAGGTAAACGATAGGATAGGCAGTGTTTGTAGTATTTCTTGGCTTATTGCTGGTACTCGGTGCCTTTGTCGGCATGATGGCTGGCTTACTTGGTATTGGCGGCGGTTTGATTGTCGTTCCCTCATTGCTTTTCTTACTCCCGTTGGCGGGGATTGATCCAGATATTGCCATGCACATGGCCCTCGCGACCTCGCTTGCGTCGATTATCATCACTTCCGGTTCATCGGCCCTCAACCACTTTAAACTCGGTAATGTCGATATGTTCGTCATCAAGTGGCTGATGCCTGGTGTGGTGATTGGTGGCTTTCTTGGCGCGCACGTCGCAGAGTGGATACCGGCCGTTTACTTACCCAAAGTGTTTGGAGGCATAGTTCTGCTCCTCTCTTTGCAAATGCTGTTTTCTCTCAAAGCGACTCAAACGAGAGAAATGCCGGGGCAGGCGGCAACGCTCTCGACAGGGATGGGAATTGGTGTGGTGTCGAGTCTGGCCGGGATCGGTGGTGGGTCATTGTCGGTACCGTTTCTCAATCGTCATGGGATTGAAATGAGAAAAGCGGTCGGGTCGTCATCGGTCTGTGGCTGTGTATTGGCCATCTCGGGCATGTTGGGGTTTATTCTTAACGGCATGCAGACACAAGCACTGCCCACGGGCAGCCTGGGCTACGTCTATTTACCGGCCTTAGTGGCGATCGCCTCCACCTCAATGTTGACCACTCGTTTTGGCGCGACATTAGCGACCAGTATGCCAACCACGAGGCTGAAAAAAATATTTGCACTGTTTTTAATGTTCGTTGCGGGAACTATGCTACTGTGACGCACTCTCAACTTCTATCTTGAACTCATTGAACACCACAAGAGAATCTCTCCTATGTCCCAGGGATATCTAGACTTTCCAAATATTGATCCGGTATTACTCTCCATTGGCCCACTCTCTATCCGTTGGTACGGTTTGATGTACTTGGTGGGATTTGCTTTTGCTCTTTGGCTAGCGAACCGCCGCGCAGATAAGCCCGGCAGTGGTTGGACACGAGAGCAGGTGTCCGATTTACTGTTTGCTGGTTTTCTCGGTGTGGTCATTGGTGGCCGAGTTGGCTACGTGCTGTTTTACAACTTTGACCTCTTCCTTCAAGACCCGCTTTATCTGTTTAAAGTATGGACCGGCGGTATGTCATTCCACGGTGGCCTGCTGGGTGTCATTAGCGCGATGTTCTGGTACGCGAAAAAGAACGGTCGAACCTTCTTCGGTGTGGCCGACTTCATCGCCCCGCTGGTGCCGTTTGGTCTCGGTATGGGCCGTTTAGGTAATTTTATGAACAGCGAGCTGTGGGGGCGTGTGACGGATGTGCCTTGGGCGTTTGTCTTCCCAAATGGTGGTCCACTGCCGCGTCACCCGTCTCAGTTATACGAAATGCTGCTCGAAGGCATAGTGCTGTTCTTTATTCTCAACTGGTTTATTAAAAAGCCGCGTCCGCTTGGCGCTGTATCAGGGCTCTTCCTTGCCGGTTATGGTACCTTCCGTTTCTTGGTCGAGTACGTACGTGAGCCTGATGCGCATTTGGGCCTCTTTGGCGGGTTTATCTCTATGGGGCAAATCTTGTCTCTACCAATGGTGATCATTGGTGCCTTGATGGTCGCTTGGGCATATCGGCGTGGGCTTTATAAAGATGAATTACCACAACAAACGAAGTAAGGATTGGCTGTGAAACAGTATTTAGATCTTTGTCAGCGCATCGTTGACCAAGGAGAATGGGTAGAAAATGAGCGCACGGGCAAGCGTTGCCTAACGGTCATCAATGCCGATCTCACTTATGATGTAGCGCAAAATCAATTCCCACTCGTGACCACACGTAAGAGCTTTTGGAAGGCCGCTGTGGCCGAGCTGCTAGGATACATCCGAGGGTATGACAATGCCGCTGATTTTCGTCAGTTAGGCACAAAAACCTGGGATGCCAATGCCAACTTAAATACCGCTTGGCTTGAGAACCCATACCGCAAAGGTGACGATGACATGGGACGCGTCTATGGCGTTCAAGGTCGAGCTTGGGCCAAACCTGATGGCGGTCATATTGATCAGTTGCGAAAAATTGTCGATGACCTGACTCGAGGCGTGGATGATCGCGGTGAAATCCTCAATTTCTATAACCCGGGTGAGTTTCACATGGGCTGTTTACGCCCGTGCATGTACAGCCACCATTTCTCTCTGCTTGGGGATACCTTGTACCTCAATAGTACACAGCGTTCGTGTGATGTGCCGTTGGGCCTGAATTTTAATATGGTTCAAGTGTATGTCTTCTTGGCGATCATGGCGCAAATTACGGGCAAGAAAGCCGGACAAGCCTACCACAAGATTGTCAATGCACACATCTATGAAGACCAGTTAGCCCTAATGCGAGATGTTCAGTTGAAGCGTGAACCTTTGGCCGCGCCCACGTTCCACATCAACCCAGAGATCAAAACCTTGGAAGATTTGGAAACTTGGGTCACCTTGGATGACTTTTGGGTGGAAGGGTATGAGCACCATGACCCAATCAGCTATCCATTCTCAGTGTAATAGCCACCTTCAGGGTAATATCTATTTTCAGTGCAATAGCTATTCGCACTGCAATGACCAACAAGAAACCAGCGTACTCGCTGGTTTTTTGTATAAAAAAAGCCCTCAACCGAGGTTGAGGGCTTAGTATGCGATGGCAAGTCTGTTTAGGTTGTCAGTGCAAGGATAGCGCCTGGTAGGACTAAAAATACTGTCACCAAATAGGCGGCGACGACCGCTTTGTTCTTCACCGCCATGTCCGAAATCATATCGGCGGCTTTGACCGGTAGCTCACGTAAGAACGGAATACCGAAGATGAACACGGTGGCCAATACGTTAAATGCGAGGTGCACCAAGGCAATCTGCAGTGCAAAAACCGCGAACTCACCCGAGGCTGCCGTTGCAGCAAGCAAGGCTGTGATACAAGTACCGATGTTCGCACCCAGAGTGAATGGGTAGACGTCACGGACTTTCAACACGCCAGAGCCTACAAGCGGTACCATCAAGCTGGTCGTAGTAGATGAAGATTGAACCAGTACGGTCACTACAGAGCCAGACACGATGCCGTGGATAGGACCACGACCGATAGCGCTCTTCAAAATCTCACGAGCACGGCCAACCATTAAGCTCTTCATCAATTTACCCATAACGGTAATGGCCACGAAGATGGTCGCAATGCCTAGAACAATCAATAGCACCCCACCCATGGTGTCGCCAAAGGTTGCCAACGGCTCCTTGACGGCATTCACAACAGGCTTAGTGATAGGTTTGATGAAGTTCAAGCCTTTCATGCTCATATCACCCGTTGCAAGGAACGGAGAGACCAACCAGTGGGAGATTTTCGCAAGAATGCCAAACATCATTTCCAACGGAAGGAATATCGCAACGGCAAGCAGGTTGAAGAAGTCATGAATTGTGGCACTGGCGAACGCACGTTTGAACTCTTCTTTATTGCGAATGTGACCAAGAGAGACCAAGGTGTTGGTGACTGTCGTACCAATGTTGGCACCCATGATCATTGGAATGGCGGTTTCAACAGGCAACCCACCTGCCACCAAACCGACAATAATAGAGGTGACGGTACTTGAGGATTGGATCAAGGCGGTGGCCGTCAAGCCAATCATTAATCCAGCAATAGGGTGTGACGCAAATTCAAATAGGACTTTAGCTTGATCGCCGGTTGCCCATTTAAAGCCGCTACCTACCATAGAAACAGCAAGTAGTAGTAGGTATAACATGAATGCCAAGTTAGCCCAGCGTAACCAGCGAGTCGTACTCGAGATTGGTGCTGCTGTAGTAGTAGCTTGGTTCATAATTTTCTCCGTGGACCGTTTAATACTTATTGGTCGGTTGTTGAAATTGAGGCTGATGTTAGAGAGGAAATATTTCAGTAATATTACATTTCTATGTAATGCGGTCTTTTTTGAGGGATAGCGAGGCTTATCGGTGTAATTCTTACGTTACGATTAAATTAACTTATTGAAAATTATTAATTATTTTTACATTGATAAAACTGTGCACGAGCGCATTTTTTGACAAAAAATTCAGCTGATCGGCTTTTTCTCGTCAGTTTTATGACAGAAGAGTGTCATAAAGTCATTATTAAATTTCGGTATTAGTAGTGAAAATTTAGTGATTGTTCGGTTTTGACGAGTTATTGTTGTCATCAACGAGTTTTGATATAACCCTTATCTATTGTGCGCTTATTGAAGTTGTTTCCCCTATGTCTCATTTGAACTATAACCACCTCTACTATTTTTGGATGGTGTGTAAACAAGGCTCAGTGACGAAAGCTGCAGATGCCTTGTTTTTAACGCCGCAAACGGTCACCGGCCAGATCAAAGCGTTAGAAGAGCGCATGGATGGAAAGTTGACTAAGCGCAACGGACGCAGCATCGAGCCCACTGAACTGGGCCAATTGGTCTATAAGTATGCGGACAGAATGTTTGGTCTAAGCTATGAGATGTTGGATATCGTCAATTACAGCCAACGTTCCAACCTGCTGTTTGATGTGGGGGTAGCGGATGCGCTCTCAAAGCGTTTGGTTAGCAAGATCCTGATGACCACGGTGCCGCAAGACAACAGTATTCATTTACGCTGCTTTGAATCGACGCATGAAATGTTGCTTGAGCAATTGTCGCAGCACAAGTTGGATATGATTTTGTCTGATTGCCCGGTGGACTCAAGTCAAAGTCCAGGTCTGTACAGTAAAAAGTTGGGTGAGTCCAAGATGAGCTTTTTCTGCAGTGGCCAAGTGGCTGGGGCGAGTTTTCCCAGTGTGTTAGAGCATCGAAAACTGCTGATCCCCGGTAGTCGCACGGCAATGGGGCGCAAAGTGCTGCAATGGTTTGATCGTCAGGGTTTACAACCGAATATTTTGGGCGAGTTTGATGACGCTGCGCTCATGAAGGCGTTTGCTCGTTATCATCAAGACGTGATCTTTTTGGCGCCTTCTTTATATGTCTCGGAAGTGGATAGCGATCTGCCGCTGCAACACATCGGTGATATTGAGGAGCTAAAAGAAGAGTACTACGTGATATTTGCTGAGCGAATGATTCAACATCCAGCGGTGAAAAATGTGTGTGACGCAGATTTCAATTCTTTGTTTAATTTATAACCTTGCCTAAATGAGAATAGATTACTGTTCTTATTTAGATTACTATCAGCAGCCTGCGGCAAATGGGCCGAAACAGCGATAAAAGAGTATCAGGTGCGGGAAGTGAGGGCTTCTTTGCTCATCGGGTTTAGGGGTAGGTAGTGATGAATCTGGAAGAGATGGAAAAGAACTCTGCTCAAGCAGTTGTCTTACTCAAAGCGATGGCGAACGAAAGACGTTTGCAGATTTTGTGTCTTTTGCACAACCAAGAGCTGTCGGTTGGGGAGCTATCCGCGCAGTTGCAGCTAAGTCAGTCTGCGCTATCTCAACACTTAGCGTGGCTACGTCGTGATGAACTCGTGGTGACGCGCAAAGAAGCGCAGACGGTGTATTACACTCTTCACAGCGAAGAAGTGAAGAAGATGATCGAGCTGTTGCACCATCTTTACTGTTCTTGATGCATGGATTACCACAAGAACTGGTGTAAGGTTCGACAAATTTCAGATATAAAAAAACCGGCAATAGCCGGTTTTTTCTTCACTGGGAAATCAGAGTTCTATTATAGAGCTTTGATTGCAGCAGCGAAACGAGACTTATGACGAGCAGCTTTATTCTTGTGAATAAGGCCTTTAGTTGCCATGCGGTCTAGGATTGGTGTAACTGCAGCAAATGCTTCAGTTGCAGCAGCTTTGTCGCCTGCTTCGATAGCAGCAACAGTTTTCTTCATGTAAGTGCGCATCATAGAACGACGGCTAGCGTTGTGCTGGCGACGTTTCTCAGCTTGGATAGCGCGCTTCTTAGCAGATTTACTATTTGCCAAGGGTCTAACTCCCAAAAACTTTAGTTCGGTGACAATTTAAGGGCGAGGAATATCCCTCATTTGCGCCTAAATGTCAAATGATTTGTGCAAAAACCCATCGCAGCCAAACAAATTTTGGATTAGAAAGGTCTTCACGGTTAAGATGGCGGGGATTCTATCAGTATTTTTTTTTCAATGCTAATACTAATCTGCTCTCAATGAGTTATTCCCTAATAACCCAAGCACTGAATTGTTAGTATGAGCGAGTTCTTGAGGTAGTCGTGAGTAAACGTCTCTTAAAATCAGGCATGATTGTCAGTGCTATGACATTGATTTCTCGAGTGTTGGGCCTTGTGCGCGACGTCGTGGTCGCAAACTTGATGGGCGCAGGGGCGAGTGCTGATGTCTTCTTCTTCGCCAATAAAATTCCCAACTTTTTACGCCGCCTGTTTGCAGAAGGCGCGTTTTCTCAAGCCTTTGTGCCGGTATTGACCGAATATCACGCCACTGGTGATGAGGAGAAAACCCGCCAACTGATTGCCCGCGCGGCCGGAACGCTCGGCGTCATTGTTTCTATTGTGACACTGCTTGGTGTGTTGGGCTCGGGTGTCGTCACGGCTCTGTTTGGTTTTGGCTGGTTTCTCGATTGGCTGAGTGGCGGACCATCGGCGGAAAAATTTGAGCTGGCCAGTCTGATGCTCAAAATTACCTTTCCTTATTTATGGTTCATCACCTTTGTTGCGCTGTCTGGCGCGATCCTCAATACGCTCGGTAAGTTTGCGGTCTCCTCTTTTACCCCGGTGTTTCTCAATGTGATGATCATCGCTTCGGCGTGGTGGATCGCCCCTCAATTGGCGCAGCCTGAAATTGGCCTGGCGATTGGGGTGTTCTTGGGCGGTCTAGTCCAGTTTCTTTTTCAACTGCCGTTTCTTATTAAAGCCGGTGTGATGGTCAAGCCCAAGTGGGGATGGCGTGATCCCGGGGTCGTGAAAATTCGCACCCTGATGATCCCTGCGCTCTTTGGGGTATCGGTCAGTCAAATCAACTTGTTGTTTGATACCTTTATTGCCAGTTTTCTTCAAACAGGCTCGATCAGTTGGCTTTACTATTCGGATCGATTGCTGGAATTTCCTCTCGGCCTGTTTGGTATTGCCATTGCGACCGTTATTTTGCCGGCGCTATCTCGCAAGCACGTTGATGAGCAGCGTGAAGGATTTGCCCACACCATGGATTGGGGGGTAAGAATGGTCACGCTACTTGGGATCCCGGCAATGCTAGGGTTGATGGTGCTGGCCAAACCGATGCTGATGGTGCTATTCATGCGCGGTGAGTTTTCAGCGCAAGACGTCCAGTTTGCCTCGCTGTCGCTGGTGGCGTATGCCTCAGGGTTGCTGAACTTTATGCTTATCAAGGTGTTAGCTCCTGGTTACTACTCGCGTCAAGATACCAAAACGCCGGTCAAATACGGCATCATCGCCATGGTTTCCAACATGGTGTTTAACGCCATTTTTGCTTGGTTTTATGGTTATGTGGGCCTTGCTATGGCGACCGCGCTCTCTGCGTTTGTCAATATGGCGCTGCTCTACCGAGGCTTGCATCGCGCGGGGGTCTATCAATTGACCAGTAGAACGTGGTGGTTTGTTGGCAAGCTTATCGTTGCCGGCGGTTTGATGGTCGCGGCGATAAGCTCACAACTGGAAAGCATGTCGGTGTGGCTGGCGTGGAGTCTTAGTGACAGAGTGGTGTCACTGGTGTTGTTAATCGGTCTTGGCGCAGGGGTTTACCTATTGTCACTACTGGTGATGGGCGTGCGAGCAAAAGATTTAAAAGCAGCGACAGAGTAACGCGGATTAGTATATAATCCGTCAGTTTCACGCTTTAGTAATCACAAATACACAGGTTTTATCAACGTCCAATGGAATTAATTCGAGGGATTCATAACATCAAAGCCCAGCATTATGGGTGTGTGTTGACGATAGGAAACTTCGACGGCGTACATTTAGGCCACCAGGCTGTGCTGCGTCAAGTGTCGCAACAAGCGAGCATGCTAGGCTTGCCGTCAACCGTGATGACTTTTGATCCGCAACCATTGGAGTTGTTTGCCAAGCACAATGCGCCAGCGCGTTTAACGCGTCTGCGTGACAAATTTGTCCAGTTAAGCAAATTGGGCCTTGAGCGACTGCTATGCGTGAACTTTAATCAAGAGTTTGCCAACCTGACGGCTGACGAGTTTATTAGCGACTTGTTGGTCAAGCGTTTGGGTGTTAAGTTTCTGGTCGTGGGCGATGATTTTTGCTTCGGTCGCGGCCGTCTTGGTAACTTTGAGATGCTGAAACAAGCGGGTAAAATCCACGGTTTTGAAGTGGTGAGTACGCAAAGCTTTTGTCTGCAAACCGACCGTGTCAGCAGCACCTTGATTCGTGACGCGCTTGCAAAAGATGACTTAGCGCTGGCCGCGACGATGCTCGGACGTGACTACAGTATTAGTGGGCGTGTATCCCACGGCCGAAAATTGGGAAGAACGATAGGTTTTCCTACCGCAAATATCCCTTTGAAACGTTGCGTATCGCCGGTCTCTGGCGTGTACGTCGTTGAGGCACTAGGTCTAGGCCCACAGCCGATTGGCGGCGTGGCCAACATAGGCAATCGCCCGACCGTCAACGGAGTTCGGCAACAACTCGAAGTGCATTTATTCGACTTTCAAGCCAACTTGTATGGCAAACAGCTAGAAATCGTACTTTTACATAAGCTGCGTAATGAGCATAAATTTGAGTCATTCGACGCTTTAAAACAACAAATTGAATTGGATGCTGAGGCTGCAAGGGTGTGGCTGCGTCAGCATAACCGCTAAACGGTTTAGTCCACCGTTTGGCCTAATGTCTAACTTTCGCCCAACACAACGGAATTAAGAATCGATGAGTGAGTATAAAGATACCCTGAACCTTCCTGAAACAGGGTTTCCAATGCGCGGCAACCTGGCGAACCGTGAGCCAGAAATGCTCGAGCGTTGGTATAAAGAAGACCTTTACGGTGAAATCCGTAAAGCGAAGAAAGGCAAAAAATCTTTCGTTCTACACGATGGCCCTCCATACGCCAACGGTGACATTCATATTGGTCACGCACTAAACAAGATTCTTAAAGACATTATTATTAAATCGAAGACGCTTTCCGGCTTCGATGCGCCTTATATCCCTGGCTGGGACTGCCACGGTCTACCCATTGAATTGATGGTAGAAAAGAAAGTGGGTAAGCCTGGGCAAAAAGTATCGGCGGCAGAGTTCCGTGACAAGTGTCGTCAATACGCACAGGGCCAAGTAGAAGGTCAAAAAGAGAGCTTTAAGCGCTTAGGCATCATGGGTGAGTGGGACAAACCATACCGCACCATGGACTTTGCGACAGAAGCAAACATCATTCGCGCGTTGGGTAAGATTGCCGACAACGGCCATCTGCTAAAAGGCTTTAAACCGGTTCACTGGTGTACAGACTGTGGCAGTGCGCTCGCGGAAGCAGAAGTGGAATACAAAGACAAAGTCTCTCCTTCTATTGACGTGCGCTTTAAAGCGGCGGATGAAGCTGCACTGCTGTCGAAGTTTAACCTCAATGAAGGCCACGAAGGCGAAGGTGAGATTTCGATTGTTATCTGGACGACCACTCCATGGACGTTGCCGGCGAACCGCGCGGTGTGTCTGCGTGACGATCTAGAGTATGTCCTTATTCAAGTTGAAGGTGAGACAAAAGAGCGCATCATCGTCGCTGCTGAATTGGCGAAAGACGTGATGGACCGTGCTGGTATCGAGCATTTCCACAACCTAGGCTTTGCGAAAGGTGCGGATCTTGAACTGACTCAATTCCAACATCCGTTCTACGATTTCACTGTGCCAGCTATCCTTGGCGATCACGTGACCACTGAGTCGGGTACGGGTGTGGTACACACTGCGCCTGGCCACGGTCAAGAAGACTTCGCTGTGGGTAACAAGTACAACCTAGAAGTGGCAAACCCAGTGGGGTCAAACGGTGTTTACCTACCGGATACCGAGCTTTTTGCCGGTCAACACGTCTTCAAAGCGAACGATGCCGTGGTGGAAACGCTGAAAGAGAAAGGCGCACTTCTTCATCACCATGCTTACGAGCACAGTTACCCACACTGCTGGCGTCATAAAACGCCCATCATCTTCCGCGCGACTCCACAGTGGTTTGTGTCGATGGATCAAGCAGGTCTGCGTGCTAAAGCGCTGGAATCCATCAAGGGTGTTGAGTGGATGCCAGAGTGGGGTCAAAGCCGTATTGAAGGCATGATTGAAGGTCGTCCGGAGTGGTGTATCTCTCGTCAACGTACTTGGGGTGTGCCTATCGCTCTGTTTGTACATAAAGAGACCGCAGAGCTTCATCCAAATTCGATTGAACTGGTTGAGAAAGTCGCTCAGCTTGTTGAACAGAAAGGCATTCAGGCTTGGTGGGATCTGGAGATTTCAGAGCTACTTGGCGAAGAAGCCGACAATTACGAAAAAGTACTGGATACGCTAGACGTATGGTTCGACTCTGGTGTCACGCACTACTCAGTGGTTGATGCCCGTGAAGAGTACAACGGCAACAGTGCAGACCTTTACCTTGAAGGTTCAGACCAGCACCGTGGTTGGTTCCAGTCTTCACTGATTTCATCGATTGCGATGAAAGGCGAAGCGCCATACAAACAAGTATTGACGCACGGTTTCGTGGTTGACGGTCAAGGCCGTAAAATGTCGAAATCCATCGGTAACGTTGTGGCACCGAAAGATGTGACCAACAAACTGGGTGCAGATATTCTGCGTCTGTGGGTCGCTTCGACAGATTACACGGGTGAAGTGGCGGTTTCAGACGAAATTCTAAAACGCTCGGCGGATGCTTACCGTCGTATTCGTAACACTGCGCGTTTCTTCTTAGCGAATCTCAGTGGCTTTAACCCAGCGACAGACATCGTGCCAGCAGAAGAGATGGTGGCACTGGACCGTTGGGCTGTGGGTCGCGCATTGGCGGCGCAAGAAGAGATTGTCAAAGCGTACGGCGAGTACAACACGCACGCGGTGACACAGCGTCTTATGCAGTTCTGTTCTATCGAGATGGGCTCATTCTACCTAGACGTGATTAAAGACCGTCAATACACGGCGAAATGTGGTGGTCACGCTCAACGCAGCTGTCAGACGGCGCTGTACTACATCGTCGAAGCTTTGGTTCGCTGGATGGCACCAATCATGTCATTCACTGCCGATGAAATTTGGAATGAAATGCCAAGTGCTTTGCCAAGCGGTGAGTCACGCGACAAGTTCGTCTTTACCGGCGAATGGTTTGATGGCCTGTTTGGTCTTGCACAAGGTGAAGAGCTCAACAACGCGTTTTGGGCGGACATTCAAGCCGTTCGCGGTAGCGTGAACAAGCTGCTTGAAGATGCACGTAAAGAGAAAACCATCGGTGGTTCATTACAAGCGGAAGTTACGCTGTTCGCAGACGACGCGTTGGCCGCGAAAATCAATAAGCTGGAAGATGAACTTCGATTCGTACTCCTGACCTCTGCTGCTGTGGTGAAACCACTGAGCGAGAAAAGCGATGCGGCGCAAGCAACAGAGCTGGACGGTTTGTTCGTTGAAGTGCATGCCACTGATGCGAAGAAGTGCGATCGCTGTTGGCACCACACGCCAGACGTGGGCACGATTGCGGGTCACGAAGCCATTTGTGGTCGCTGTGTCTCCAACGTAGAAGGCGATGGTGAAACGCGTAAATTCGCGTAATTCATTGAACTTTAAGTCAAATAAACAGCCCCAGTATACACTGGGGCTGTTTTTAGGTAAGAGCATGAGTGAGCACGCATTGACATTAAAACAATCTGGCCTGCGCTGGCTGTGGTTGGCATTGGTGATTTTTGTCGCAGACATTGCGATTAAATTGTTGGTGATGGACAACATGGGGTATGGCTGGGCAAATCGTATCGAAGTCTTACCCTTCTTCAATCTTCTGTACGTTCACAATTATGGTGCGGCATTCAGTTTCTTGAGTGATCAGGCTGGCTGGCAGCGCTGGTTCTTTACTGCCATCGCGGTGATAGTGACGGGGCTACTTAGCTACTGGATGAGCAAGCTGCCGAGCACAGAAAAGTGGAACAACATCGCCTACGCGCTGATTATTGGTGGTGCGGTAGGGAACGTTTTTGATCGTATAGTCCACGGCTTTGTGGTCGATTATCTCGATTTCTTCTGGGGTGATTACCATTGGCCTGCGTTCAACTTGGCAGACAGTGCCATTTGCATTGGCGCCGCGATGATCATTTTGGACGGTTTTCGTAGCAAAAAGAGCCAAGCATGAGTCGTAAAGGTCTGTGACAGCAATAACCTTAGGCGTCGTCCGTTGATTCGGACGGCGCTTTTTACTATAACTGGACGCAGAGCTAGAAACTGGACGCAGAACGAGAAACTGGACGCAGAATTAGACCGAAGAATGACAATAACAAGGAAGCCGTAACGTGATAACAATCGCCCAAGACAGCGCAGTAACGCTGCACTTTACCATCAAGATGAAAGATGGCTCTGTTGCCGACAGTACCCACAACATGGGCAAGCCCGCCAAGTTAGTGATTGGTGATGGCAGTTTGAGTGATAATTTTGAGCAATGTTTGCTTGGTCTCAAGCAAGGGGACAGCAAATCGATAGAGCTCGCCGCCAGCGATGCGTTTGGCGTGCCCAATCCAGATAACATTCATCACATGGACCGAACCAAATTCGTCGGCGATGCCGAGGTTGAAGTGGGCACCATCATGGCATTTTCAGGCCCAGATGGCATGGAAATCCCCGGCATCATCACTGAAATCGCGGGCGACTCCGTCACGGTGGATTTCAACCACCCATTAGCTGGGCAAGATGTGACTTTTGAAGTTGAAATTTTATCAGTAGAATAACCGCCCAATTGAAGACGATGACTCGATGAGCAATGAAATGAAAATTCTGTTAGCGAACCCCCGTGGCTTTTGTGCTGGTGTTGATCGCGCAATCAGCATAGTTGAGCGTGCATTGGAGATGTATCAACCGCCAATCTACGTTCGCCATGAAGTGGTACACAACCGATTTGTGGTTGAAGGCTTAAAGCAACGTGGGGCCGTCTTCGTTGAAGAGCTGAGTGAAGTGCCTGACGACAACATCGTCATCTTCTCCGCTCACGGCGTGTCGCAAGCGGTACGCAAAGAGGCCAAAGAACGTGCTCTGACTGTGTTTGATGCCACCTGTCCTTTGGTGACAAAAGTCCATATGGAAGTGGCGAGAGCGAGCCGCAAGAACATGGAAGTGGTGCTCATCGGCCACGCCGGTCACCCTGAAGTGGAAGGCACCATGGGTCAGTATGCCAGTCAAACAGGGGGCATGTACCT
This sequence comes from Vibrio sp. R15-SG3-ISO1A, assembly GCF_059833955.1. NCBI lineage: Bacteria > Pseudomonadati > Pseudomonadota > Gammaproteobacteria > Vibrionales > Vibrionaceae > Vibrio > Vibrio sp. R15-SG3-ISO1A. The sequence continues at coordinate 31,293 of NZ_JCBDGH010000012.1, read as the reverse complement.
AGTTGAGGCCCCAAGTGATGTGATGGCGTTGAAGGCGAAAGTCAAAGACCCTTCGCATCTTCACTATGTCAGCCAAACCACCTTATCGGTGGATGAAACCGCCGATGTGATTGATGAGCTGCGTCGCGTGTTTCCCGATATTCAAGGGCCGCGCAAAGACGACATCTGCTACGCAACCCAGAACCGCCAAGATGCGGTGCGTGAAATGGCGCAAGATGTCGATGTGGTGATTGTTGTCGGCTCGAAAAACTCCTCGAACTCCACTCGCCTCAAAGAGTTGGCAGAAAAGCTGGGTACCCCTGGTTACTTGACCGATTGCCCTGAAGATGTGCAGCCGCAATGGTTAGAAGGTAAAGCGAAAGTCGGCGTCACGGCTGGGGCATCAGCCCCTGAAGAGTTGGTGAACCAAATCCTTGAGCGGATTAAGACCCTTGGCGGCGCAAAAGAGATCGAAGAGATCCAAGGCCGTGAAGAGAACATGTTCTTTGAAGTGCCGAAAGAGTTGCAGATCAAACAAGTTGATTAAGGCAACGGACGGCCCTCGCACTAGTCAAATCACCTGCAAAATAATTAAGGCTCCCAATGGGAGCCTTTTCTTTGGCTGGCCATTCAGGCCAGCAGTGCGAAGCGAAGGTGGATTGAATTAGGCAGTCTTGGTGACGGTTTGCGGCGTTTCTTCATCCGCAAGCTCAGATTCCCCTTTGCCTTTTGAGGTTTTAATTACGTACACGGTCACGGCCAGTGCGAATAGGATACCCGCAATGGTTGAGACTTGAATCGGCAGACCAAAGCCTAGTGTACTGTTGTTTAGGATAAAGGTGACACATACCGTGGTCATGAAGACCGCTGGTACTGTGGTAATCCAGTGCAGTTTGTTGTGACGAAGCAGATACGCCGACGCTGTCCAAAGCATCATCACCGCAGTGGTTTGGTTTGCAAAACCGAAGTAGCGCCAGATGATACCGAAGTCTACTTGAGTCAACACGCCACCAATCACGAACAGAGGCAAGGCCATCAGTAGGCGGTTGCGTAGTGTTTTCTGTTCCATGTTGAAGTACTCAGCCAAGATCAGACGGCTCGAACGAAACGCAGTGTCACCGGAAGTGATAGGCAGAATCACCACACCTAGGAAGGCGATGATGCCACCAAAGACGCCAAGCAGACCAAAAGAGGCGCTGTAGACAACGTTACCTGGGCCACCGTTTTTCACTGCTTCTGACAGTGACTCTAGCGAACCGAAGAATGAAAGCGCAATCGCACACCAGATGAGGGCAATCACACCTTCACCGATCATGGCTCCGTAGAAAACAAAGCGACCGTTTTTCTCGTTTTCCATACAACGTGCCATCAGTGGTGACTGAGTGGCGTGGAAACCTGAAATAGCGCCACATGCGATGGTGATAAACAGTGCTGGCCAGAGCGGCATGTCATTCGGGTTGAGGTTGCTAAGCATGTCAGAGACTTGGAAATCACCCATGACGGTATGCTCGCTAGAGAAGGCGATTGCCGTCATTAGACCGACAGACATAAAGATAAGTAGCGCGCCGAACAGTGGGTAGAAACGACCAATGATCTTATCTACCGGAACGATAGTCGCGATGATGTAGTAGGCGAAAATCGCAATCACCATGGTCGTCATGCTGACACTGAGGCTTGTTTGGTCGTTGATCAAATTGGTGATCATACCGGCTGGCGCAGAAACGAAGACCACACCCACAAGCAGCAATAAGACAATGGCAAAAATGTTCATGAAATGTTTGGCGCCATTACCTAGGTAGCGACCGGTAATCGTCGGTACGGAAGCACCGCCATTACGAATCGACAGCATACCTGAGAAGTAGTCATGGACAGCGCCGGCGAAGATACAACCGATGACAATCCACAGCATCGCAGCCGGGCCGTACAGCGCACCCATTATCGGACCAAAAATCGGGCCGACACCAGCGATATTAAGAAGTTGGACTAGATAAACTTTAGGGGTGGACATGGCCACATAGTCGACACCGTCCGCTTTGGTATGGGCTGGCGTCTGACGCTTTTCATTGATTCCGAATACTTTTTCGACGAAAGCGCCGTAGATAAAGTATCCGCCGATGAGTGCGGCGACACAGGTTAAAAACCACAACATAGCTCGTTCCTTAGTGTTAGTTTTATTGATACACCCTGTATGTTACTCCGCTGTTTGGCGAGTTTCGTGTGCTGGTTAGGTCAGTGGTTGTTTGGTGAGTTAAGTGGTCTGTATGGGTAATGAGTGGTTTTTTCGCGGCGGGAGTGGCTATTTATCGGCTTTAGTGGTGTAGTAGGTGTGTCTAGCTACTAATAATCAATCATCAAAAAGGATATCGAGTGAGAATCGGACTGACGACGCTTTTCAGTGTCACTTCATTCAGTGCTATCGCGCTACTCATTGGTTGCAGTGCGTCTGTGGAACAGCTTGCCCAGCAGGGCGATTGGTATGAAATCGGCTATCAAGATGGCGTGCGAGGCAATAGCCAACGCACGCTCAAAGAGCTGTCTAGCTTGGGCGTCGTTAAACAGCACGATTACGATCAAGGCTATGGCGAGGGTGTACAAGAGTACTGTAACCCCAATTTTGCTTACCAGATTGGATTATCAGGCCAATATTACCAAGGTGCCTGTGAAGGCACCGAGTTTGCCCAGCAGTTTCGCATGGAGTGGAAGCGAGGCTGGGACGAATACAATAATTGATGTTGGATAAGCAAGGTTCATCCATTATCGAGCACACCGTGTTTACTCTTACATTCAATAATCCTTTACTGAATCGCCCTGTACTGAATAACCCTGCACGCTACTGATGTTTCTCGACAGCGGCGCGCAGAAAGCCTTGTTGGTGATGCAACTGCTCACGAGCCTCTCGAATACCCAGCCCAGTCAGGATCATTAAAATGGCCAGTTTGACGTCAAACTCGGTCTCTTCGAGCGTATTTGTGGCCTGTGCTTTATCACAATCTGTCGCTTGCATGACGATGCGTGTCGCTCGCGCTAGCAACTTCTTGTTGGTGGCTTTTACGTCCACCATCAAATTCTGATAGCTTTTTCCAAGTCGGATCATACTGGCGGTGGTCAGCATATTGAGCACCAACTTTTGCGCCGTGCCGGATTTCAGGCGCGTTGAACCCGTCAGCGCTTCTGGCCCCACGACTGGGCTTATCGCAATCTCTGCGATCTCTGCGATGGGGGAGTCAGGATTGCAAGAGAGTGCAACGGTCGTTGCGCCTAACTCATTGGCGTAGGTCAGCGCACCAATGACGTAAGGTGTGCGACCACTGGCAGCAATGCCCACCACCACATCATCTGGAGTTAAGTTGAGGGATTGCAAGTCACTCTCGCCAAGCTGCGGGTCATCTTCCGCACCTTCTTTGGCTTTAAACATGGCGTCTTGGCCGCCTGCAATTAAGCCGAGCACCATCTGATCCGATACGCCAAAGGTGGGCGGGCATTCGGAGGCATCAAGCACACCAAGGCGGCCACTGGTACCCGCGCCCAAATAGATCAATCGACCACCGACTTGAAACGCCTCGACGATTTTGTCGACAGCTTGAGCCACCTCGGGCAGCACTTTCTCCACGGCAAGCGGTACGCTCTTATCTTGTTGGTTTAAGCGTTTGACGATTTCAATCGACGGTTGCAGGTCAATGTCCATGGTGTCAGGGTTGCGCCCTTCAGACACAAGATGAGACAAGGCGGCAATCAAAGCATCGTTAGTCATAGTGTTCCTATTTTTCTGCCCAGTACATCACGCCAAGCGAGGCTGAGCGCTGAGCACCGGTGACATCGGGTAAATTACTCGGTAATCCATGTAGGCGGCGATAGGCTAGCCAAGCAAACGCCATCGCTTCCATATTATCACTGTCGACCCCTTTATCGCTTGTGGAGCACACTTGCCATTGTGGCAATAAGGCGGCCAGTCTGCGCATCAACAGCGGATTGCGAACACCGCCGCCGCACACCAGCAACTCAGGATGGGGACCTTCGGCGTATCGTGTGACTTCATTGGCAATGCTAACGGCGGTGAACTCACACAACGTACGCTGCACGTCTTCGGTGGGCAGTGAAAAAGGAGTGAGTTGTGCCATCAGCCAAGGCAGGTTGTAATGTTCTCGCCCGGTACTTTTCGGGGCAGGTTGGGTGAGGTAGGGATCGGTTAGTAAAGCGTCAAGTAAAGGGGGATGTACCTGACCTTGCTGTGCCCATTGCGCGTCTTTATCAAATGGGGCGCCGCGATGTTTGTCACACCACGCATCCATCAACATGTTGCCCGGCCCGGTATCGTAACCGATGACGGGTTTGCCTGGCCGAAGCAGCGAAATATTGGCGATGCCGCCGATGTTGAGAACCGCTACGCTAGAATCTGTCACAGGAAACAGGGCTTGGTGAAAAGCTGGCACCAAGGGTGCGCCTTGCCCACCGAGCGCCATGTCTTTTCGACGAAAATCGGCGATCGTGTCGATACCTGTTTTGGCTGCAATGATATGGGCGTCGCCGAGCTGGGTGGTAAAGGGAGTCGGGCTGCTGGGTTGATGAAACACGGTTTGACCGTGATTGCCAATTGCAGCGATATCACGGGCTTTAGTGCCAGATTTCGCTAAGAGCGCCAGCGCTGCATCGGCATAAAGGTGGCCTAACTGATGGTCGAGCGCGCCAATCTCGTCTAATCGGGTCGGCTGACCAAGGCACATCGCCAGCACTTTTTGGCGTAGATGGTCAGGGTAGGGGTAGTCGAGTGCATCGCGCAGCGTGACACTTTGGTCATCAATCTCGACAAGGGCACAGTCCACACCGTCCAGGCTCGTGCCTGACATGATCCCGATATATAACGCTTTTTCGCTCATGGTCAAATTTTCGCTTCGCCGACATGCTTTCCATTGTAAACCGAGAATAATCCTAATACTCTCGGCAGCATAGAGAAAAATACCATGGGCTGGAGTCAATTGACATGGGACCATTATGGCTAGATGTGGCGGGGTACGAACTGACCGCTGAAGACCGAGAAATTTTGCGTCACCCTACCGTCGGCGGCGTGATTCTGTTCACACGCAATTATCACGATAGCGAGCAGTTACAAGCGCTGACCGCGTCTATCCGACAGGCGGCGAAACGACCGATCTTGATTGGCGTGGACCAAGAAGGGGGCCGCGTACAGCGTTTTCGCGATGGGTTCTCTTCCATTCCCCCCGCTCAAGCGTACGCCGAGCATAAGAATGGGGAGCAACTGGCTCGTTGGGGCGGCTGGCTGATGGCCTCTGAATTGATCGCGCACGATATCGATTTAAGTTTCGCGCCAGTTCTGGATAAAGGGCATGAATGCCGTGCGATTGGTAACCGGGCATTCGGTGACGATGTGGAGAGCGTCATTCGTCATAGCCGAGCGTTTATGCAGGGGATGAAGACGCTAGGTATGGCCACGACAGGCAAACACTTCCCAGGCCATGGTGGTGTGATTGCTGACTCTCATCTTGAAACACCGATTGATGAGCGCAGTTCGATTTTTGAACTCGATATGCAAGTCTTTAAGGCGCACATCGACGCTGGAGTATTGGATGCCATGATGCCGGCGCACGTCATCTACCCTCATTTTGATGATCAGCCCGCCAGCGGTTCACGTTATTGGTTGCAGCAGGTATTGCGTCAGCAACTGGGCTTTGATGGCATTATTTTCTCTGATGATTTGACCATGGAAGGTGCAGCGGTCATGGGTGGTCCTGCACAGCGCGCGCAGCAATCGCTTCAAGCGGGTTGCGATATGGTTTTGGTGTGCAATCAGCGCGATGCACAAGTGCAAGTATTGGATGGCTTGACCATTCAGGCAGTGCCTAAGGCGCACACGCTACTCAAAACCCAGCGATTTACGCTCAGCGAACTGACCCGGAGTGATGAGTGGAAGCAAGCCTCCGAGGCCATGAAGCGCATGCTGGATCAGTGAAAACCGAGCCGTTCTTTGAGTGTTTTTAAATAGCGGCGGCTGACTGGAATCGGGTAACCACTGACGGTGTAGATCTCCGCAAGGCCGTTTTCGAGCAACTTGATCTCCTTAATGGTTTTCAAGTTGACGAGAAACTGGCGATGGCAGCGTACCAGCGGAGTTTTTTCTTCTAGCACCTTTAACGTCAATTGAGAGGTCGCTTTTTGATGCCGAGTTTGTACATGGACGCCCGAAATATCGCTGTAAGCAAATTCGACCTCTTGCGTTGGGATGATCACGATGCGGTTTAAACCGATGCAGGGAATTTGGCTCAGCGCCTCAGGCGCTAAAGCGGATGGGAGCGGGCGGGGCTCTGTGTGTTTAAGTCGTTTGATGGTTTTTCCCAAACGACAGGGCTCAACCGGCTTGAGTAAGTAGTCAAACGCATTGTCCTCAAACGCTTGAATGGCAAACTCATCATACGCGGTGACAAACACCACCTTGGGCATGGTGTCGGGGTCGAGCATGCTCAAAAGCTCAATCCCTGTGATTTGCGGCATTTGAATGTCGAGAAAGACCACATCTGGCCTCAATTGGTTGATCTTCTTTAGCCCCTCAATGGCATTGCTTGCTTCACCTATGACGGTCACACATTCCGTTTCTTCAAGCAATTGGGTCAGCTCTTCGCGGGCAAATCGCTCGTCATCAATGACTAGTGCTGTCAGCATGTATCGTCCTTACTCATCAATCCGCATTACTTATCAATCCGCATCGGTTCTACGCTACCTTCAAAGGGCGAGGTATGATAAAGCTCATTTGTGTTAATTGGTTGGGTTTTACCTCAATATTGAGCGCTGAACCACGGCCAAATTTACTGGTGAGCCGTTTATCGACAATTTGCATCCCTAATCCTAGGTGGCCTGGCTCGGGTTCTTGATAACTGCCGGCGTTGTCTTCCACCACAATCCTTTCGCCCTGTGGCGTTGTTTCGTTGTATATCCGCACATGCCCGCCCTCGAGCAAGTTTGAGATACCATGCTTGATCGCATTTTCCACCAAAGGCTGCAAAGTAAAGGTTGGGACTTGCAGATTGAGTAACGCGTCGTCAATGTCGATCTCCACTTCCAACCTATCATCAAAGCGCGCTTTCTCGATCGTTAGGTAGGCGTTGACGTGCGCGAGCTCCTCTTTGAGTGTCACACTGGCAATGTTTTGCTTGAGGTTACTGCGGAAGAACTGCGACAAATGCTGAATAAGTTCACGCGCCTTGGCAGGATCGCGACGGATAACGGCACTGATAGTGTTTAATGCATTAAACAGAAAGTGCGGATTGACCTGAGCGTGCAGCAGTTTGATTTCCGCCTGCGAGAGTAGAGTCTGTTTCTGTTGGTAATCGCCATAGAGGATCTGGCTGGAGAGTAACTGCGCGATCCCTTTTGCCATCGTCATATTGATGGTGGAGAAGAGTTTGCGTTTGGGTTCATAGAGCTTAATCGTGCCGATCACCTTATCACCAGAGCGCAACGGGATGATCAAGGCGCTGCCCAGTTTGCATGTGGTTGAGAGCGAGCATTGATAAGGTCGCTCGCTGCCATCGAGATAGATGATGCTGTTTTGGTTGATGGCGTCATAGGTGCTTTGTGAAGAGATCGGCGTTTGCGGTTTGTGGTGATCATCGCCAATACCGACAAACGCGAGGATTTTTTCATTATCGGTGATCGACACCGCGCCGACGTTGGTCTCTTCATAGACAATGCGGGCGATTTTTTCTGCGTTCTGGCTGGTAAAACCGGAGGCGAGGATACCGACAGAGCGCTCGGCAATGTTTAATGCTCGGCGTGAAAACGTCGCCGAGTACTCCTCAAAGATGGTTTTGCGGTCGTGAAGGATGCTCATAAATAGGGCGGCCCCTACAGAGTTGGCGATAATCATGGGCGCTGCAATATCAGAAACCAATGAATAGGCTTGCTCAAACGGCTTTGCCACAATCAAGATGATCACCATCTGCACTACCTCAGCGACCAAAGTAATGGCAAACACCACACTGGCGTTAAAAAGCTGTTCTCCGCGACCTTTACGCAGCAAATAGGTGTGCAGAAGACCACCAATAAGCCCTTCTGCCGTGGTGGAGATCGCGCAAGCTAAGTCGGTAAAGCCACCTAACGTATATCGGTGTAGCCCCCCCGTGAGACCGACAAAAAAGCCAACGACAGGGCCGCCAAACAGGCCACCCATAACCGCACCGATGGCGCGCGTGTTCGCAATGGCATCATTGATTTGTAGACCAAAGTAGGTGCCCATAATGCAAAATAATGAGAAGAGAATGTAGACACTGACCTTGTGGCTCAGCCGACTTGAGATGCTAAGTAAAGGAAGAAAAATGGGTGTCTTGCTGAGCATATAAGCCAACACAAGATAGACACACATTTGTTGCAGCAAAGAGAGGATCAGGTCCATAACACACCGTACGTCTGTTTTTGTATAGTGTATATCGTAAGCCAGCGGAAAGGTATCGCCGAGGCGGCAAGGCACTCTTGATTTAGAATGACCGTTCCGTTCAGAAAGTAATGGGTGTATATTTTAACTTACACCTTGTGTTTTTTATTGTTTACGGTTGCATTCTTTTTTTACTCTGTTATTTTGTCGCTATTGCTTTGTATAAGCACCCAAATAAAAATGAATGTAAATTTAAGTGTACGGTGAGCGAGATGAAAAAGAGTGAGTTAAGTAATATCAATATTACGGACGAGCAGGTCCTAATTACCCCTGAGCAGTTGAAAGAGAAGCTGCCGCTGAGTGACAAAGCGCGCCGTTTTATTCAAGAGTCTCGTCAAACCGTTGCCAACATTATCCATAAAAAAGATCACCGTCTATTGGTGGTGTGTGGTCCTTGTTCTATTCACGACGTCGATGCCGCGAAAGAGTACGCGCAGCGACTGAAAAAGCTCAATGAGCAACTCAGCGATCAACTCTACATTGTGATGCGTGTGTACTTTGAGAAGCCGCGCACGACCGTCGGCTGGAAAGGTTTGATCAATGACCCGCATCTTGACGGCTCTTTTGATATTGAACATGGCCTGCATGTAGGTCGTCAACTGCTGGTGGAACTGGCAGAGATGGAGATTCCACTGGCCACTGAAGCGCTCGACCCTATCAGCCCACAGTACCTCGCGGATACCTTCAGCTGGGCGGCGATCGGTGCCCGCACGACGGAATCTCAAACTCACCGTGAAATGGCCAGTGGTCTTTCGATGCCGATTGGCTTTAAAAACGGTACCGATGGCAGCCTGTCTACTGCCATTAACGCGATGCAAGCGGCCTCTTCAAGCCACCGTTTTATGGGCATCAACAGCGAAGGCCAAGTGGCGCTGCTTACCACACAAGGTAACCCGAATGGTCACGTGATCTTACGAGGCGGCAAACAGACCAATTACGATTCTGTCTCCGTAACGGAATGTGAGCAAGACATGGCAAAAGTGGGTCTTGACGCCTCGTTGATGGTGGATTGTAGCCACGCCAACTCTCGCAAAGATTTCCGTCGTCAACCACTGGTGGCGGAAGATGTGATTCACCAAATTCGTGAAGGCAACAAGTCAATTATTGGTTTGATGATTGAGAGTCACCTAAATGAAGGTAACCAGTCATCTGACATCCCGCTAAGTGAGATGAAATACGGCGTCTCTATCACGGATGCGTGTATCAATTGGGACGCAACTGAGGCACTATTACGTCACGCTCACAAAGAGCTGGTTCCATTTCTACAAGACCGCTTAGCGAAGTCATGCTTCGCAAGTTAAAAAGGGATACGAAGGGATATTGATGGCTGTAGAACTTAGCGGGTTGCGTGATGAGATTGACGCAGTCGATAAACAGATATTAGCTTTACTGGCGCAGCGCCTCGCATTAGTAGAGAAAGTGGGAGAGGTAAAAAGCCAGCACGGTTTGCCCATTTATGCGCCTGACCGCGAAGCGGCGATGTTGGCTTCCCGCCGAGCCGAAGCGGAAAAGATCGGGGTTCCTCCTCAGTTGATTGAGGACATTTTGCGCCGCACTATGCGTGAGTCCTACGCCAGTGAAAAAGACTCCGGCTTTAAGTGTTTGAACCCAGAGCTGCGTTCGGTGGTGATCGTTGGTGGTAACGGTCAGCTTGGTCGTCTGTTTGGCCGCATGTTTACCTTGTCGGGCTATCAAGTCAAAGTGCTTGGCAGTCAAGATTGGCCGAATGCGGACGAGATCCTCCACAACGCGGGTATGGTGGTCGTGACAGTGCCAATTCATCTCACTCAAGGGGTGATTGATAAACTGGGTAATCTGCCCCATGACTGTATTTTGTGCGATCTCACCTCGATTAAGTCTAAGCCGCTGCAAGCGATGATGGCCATTCACTCTGGTCCTGTCGTCGGTTTGCACCCGATGTTTGGTCCTGATGTGCCGAGTTTAGCCAAGCAGGTCATTGTCTATTGTGATGGTCGTGGTGAAGAGCAGTATCAGTGGCTGCTCAAGCAATTTTCAATTTGGGGCGCGAGTTTGTGCCAAATTGATGCCAAAGAGCACGATCAAGGCATGACCCTGATCCAAGCTTTGCGCCACTTTACTTCGTTTGCCTATGGCCTACACCTTAGCCGAGAAAATCCGAATTTGGACAAGCTACTGACGCTGAGCTCGCCGATTTACCGTTTGGAGTTGGCCATGGTTGGGCGATTGTTTGCGCAAGATCCCAACCTCTATGGCGACATCATCCTCTCTTCGCAAGAGAATATTGAGATGATTAAGCGCTTCCATCGCAGTTTCGGTGAGGCATTAGAAATTTTGGAAGGTAAGGACAAACAAGCGTTTGTCGACAGTTTTAACAAAGTGAGCGAGTGGTTTGGAGACCATTCTCAGCAGTTTATGAATGAGAGCCAAAATCTACTTAAGCAAGCGAACGATGCGATTCATCGTGGCTGAGCTACATTCTTGTTATAAAAAAAGCTGCCTAGGCAGCTTTTTTTGATCGCATTGCATTTATCTGCACATCGACCACCCATGTACTTATTGCACGCTGGTGTGCTCAGGTTTCGAGTCGTCCGCTTTTACGGTATTGACCGAGTCATCAACGTACGGGCTTTGCGTCAAGCTCACTTGCAGTCTGACGGTGTTATCAATCAACTGTACCAGCGGAGCCCACTTCACTTTGTTCTCTTTTTCAAACAAGTAGTGGAAGTTGTCCGGGGTCCAATCCATGGTGTATTGCGGGTTTAGCGCTCGCCCTAAAAAGCGGATCTCGTAGTGCAAATGTGGGCCAGTTGAGTTGCCAGAATTGCCACAAGTGGCGATCTGCTCACCTTTACTGACAAACTGACCGCTGCGTACTTTAAACTTGGCAAGGTGCGCGTAGGAGCTCATAAAGCCAAACGAGTGACGTAAGGTGAGGAAGTTACCAAACCCTTTGTTGCTCGGTCGCACGGTTTCTACCACACCATCGGCCGGTGAATAGATAGGCTGACCAGGTTTGCAGGTGAGATCGATCCCGGTGTGTGTATGGCGCTGCCCTGTAATGGGGTTTGTTCGCCTCCCGTAAGATGAGGAGACACGCAGGTACTCCATCGGTGAGTCATTGGGGATCAGACGAAACATCGTCGCACGCACCGCAGAGTCTATTGCTGCAGCATCAATACGGCTTTCCAGTGGGACTTCTTCCAGTGGTGTTTCTTGATTGTCATCAACCAGACCGAGCACCGCTTCCACATCGTACACGCGTCGACCCAATACGCTAATCTGAGTCTTCTTCGCTTCAAGCTCTTGCACCAACTGATGGGTTTCGTCTTGCTGCTGGCTGTAAAGCTGCTCGAGTTGACGCTTTTCTTCACTCACTGCTGCCAGTGCTTGCGTGAGCGCCGCTTGCTCGCTTTGGCTTGTTTGCCAGTAGGTGTAGACACCAGTGCCTGCGGCCATGACACCTACAACCGCTAGGGCCAATGTGGTCGCGACAGCACGACGAGATAGGTAAAAACGCGAAATACCAGCCGGCGCTGGTATCGAAATAGTAATTTTGTTCGACATATGGGTTCTATTAGGCTTCTTCACCTAAATCGGATAAATGTTCAATATCCCTATGGAGAAGATCGTCATCCCCAACATTGAGTTCGACCAGGCGTTTTAGGTGTCCGATACTCTCAATATCAATATGATCGATCGCAAGACGGATGATATTGTTATTGAGTCCAACCACCTTGGCGACAAGTTGAATCTCGACATCACTCCCTGGAAGTGAAAATTGTACATTGACGTCCTCTTCGCGGCTCAGCGTCGAGGCAGCATCACATGCGAGTAATACACCGTGCAAAGAAAGATCACGAATTGATGCGTCAATACGATGCGATCCTTGAACTAACACGGCAGGGGCTTGATAAACCACCCGTGAAAATCGGCGACGTTCTTTCATCTGTTGCTTCTCCCATGACTATGTGTTGAGTCTAGCAGACAAGCGATAAAGACAAACCCTCGACCCTTCTCATTGTTGACCTACTCAACAGAATATTTTGCCCATCAGGCCCAATGCTCTGAGATGGCGCGAACCATCAGTGAGTCGCTATCGTCCTCAATATGAAAGGCCGCTAATCTTAGCGGCCTTTGGGTAAAGATCAAGCGGTAATCGATTACTTGGCGATGCGCTTGTACTTGATACGGTGTGGTTCGGCTGCTTCAGGCCCCAAGGTCTTTTTCAGCCATTCCATGTATTCCGTGTAGTTGCCTTCGTAGAAGTTCACTTGGCCTTCATCACGGTAATCAATGATGTGCGTAGCGATACGGTCAAGGAACCAACGGTCGTGCGAGATCACCATGGCACAGCCAGGGAATTCAAGCAGCGCTTCTTCCAATGCTCGTAGGGTTTCCACGTCGAGGTCGTTGGTTGGCTCATCGAGAAGCAACACGTTGCCGCCCGCTTTAAGCAGTTTCGCTAAGTGGACACGGTTACGCTCACCACCCGACAACTCGCCAATCACTTTCTGCTGATCGCTGCCTTTAAAGTTAAAGCGAGAGCAGTACGCGCGAGCAGGGATTTCGAAGTTGTTGATCTTGATGATGTCCGCGCCTTCCGAAATCTCTTGGTAGACGGTTTTCGAATCGTCCATCGAGTCACGGAACTGATCGACGGATGCCAACTTGACGGTTTCACCCATTTCGATAGTGCCTGAATCCGGTTGCTCTGCACCACTCAGCATCTTGAACAGCGTTGATTTACCCGCACCGTTGGCACCGATGATGCCGACAATTGCCCCTTTTGGCATGCTGAACGACAGGTCATCAATCAATACGCGGCCGTCGAACGACTTGCTCAGGTTAGAGACTTCAATCACCTTGTCGCCAAGACGCTCACCTGGTGGAATAAACAGCTCGTTGGTTTCGTTACGCTTTTGACGATCGCCGCTTTGCAGCTCTTCAAAGCGAGCCATACGCGCCTTAGACTTCGATTGACGACCTTTCGGGTTTTGACGAACCCACTCCAGCTCTTTTTCAATGGTCTTTTGACGTGCTTTCTCTTGTGACGCTTCTTGTTGCAGACGCGCGTCTTTTTGCTCTAGCCATGAGGTGTAGTTACCTTGCCATGGAATGCCTTCACCACGGTCCAATTCAAGGATCCAACCTGCGGCGTTGTCGAGGAAGTAACGGTCGTGGGTAATCGCCACAACGGTGCCAGTGTAATCAACAAGGAAACGTTCTAGCCACGCGACGGATTCGGCATCCAAGTGGTTGGTCGGTTCGTCGAGCAGCAGCATATCTGGCTTAGAAAGAAGTAGGCGACAAATCGCCACACGGCGGCGCTCACCACCCGATAGGTGGGCAATTTTTTGATCCCACTCAGGCAGACGCAGTGCATCCGCGGCGCGCTCCAGCGCGTTTTCGAGGTTGTGGCCTTCTTTGGCTTGAATCAGCGCTTCTAGCTCACCTTGCTCTTTTGCGAGGGCATCGAAATCCGCATCGGGTTCTGCGTAAGCCGCGTAGACTTCGTCCAGACGCTTCATTGCGCCAGCGACATCAGATACCGCCTCTTCGACGATTTCACGTACCGTTTTCGATTCATCGAGCACAGGTTCCTGCGGCAGGTAGCCGACATTCAGGCCCGGTTGTGGACGCGCTTCACCATCGATGTCGGTATCAATACCCGCCATGATGCGCAGTAGGGTCGACTTACCTGCACCATTGAGGCCCAAAACACCAATTTTTGCGCCTGGGAAAAAGCTCAGAGAGATGTCTTTAAGAATTTGTCGCTTTGGTGGCACCACTTTGCTCACGCGCGACATGGTATATACGTATTCAGCCATTGCCGATCGTTCCTAACTATTCAATCTACGTAACTCGTCATTTTATACCAAGCGAACGCGTTTTGTTACTCCCGAGAGGGAGGAAATCGGTTCAACGTCAGTCAAGCCTTGCCACTCAATGTCACTATTGTGTGAATTTATTATTATTTACATCTGAGCTCTTTACAGCAGGGGGGAGGATCGAGTTAATTAGAGAGAGGTTTTCCCTTCAAGGATGAGGCTTTATGACGCTGAGCGATTCCCGTTTGTTGTCCTACTTTTCTAGAACCGCGGTCTGGTTTTGTGCGGTTGTGGGCTGCGCCACTTATGCTACTTCAGCGGTAGCCGACCTCGCCACTCAGCGAGCGTTGTACGATCAAGCACAAGATTTGCTCGATGAGAAAAAGGTTGATGATTATCAGGCTCTAAGGCCCGACATCGCCGACTATCCCTTAACGCCCTACGTCGATTATCGCGCTTTCTTAGTCAACATTGGAGAGCGCTCCTCCGCAGAGGTGAATCAGTTTATTGAGCGCTATAAAACGCTGCCTTTTTCTGGGCGTATCAGCGCACCGTATTTGGACGCATTAGCCAAAGGTAACCAATGGCAGCGCTTGCTTGAATTTCAGACAGCGCTGCCGAGAGGCGAGAGTTATCAGTGTCACTATTACTGGGCTCATTACCAAACAGGCAACAAAGCGTTAGCATGGCAAGGCGCGAAAACGCTATGGCGATCCGGTTCCAGTATTGCGGATGCGTGTGACCCGCTTTTTGCCGCTTGGGATGCGCATGGCCAACGCAGTGATCGTGATGTGCTCGATCGGGTATTACTCGTATTTGACTCTGGAAACGGCAGCTTACTCAACTACTTGGTCAAGCAACTTGAGAGTGAGCAGGCCAAAATTGCAGGACAACGAGCGCAATCTCTGTTTCGCGATCCCGCAACCTTGGCAAAGGCGGCAGCGCAGTTTCCTGATGAACCGTTTTATCATCAGTTAGTCAGCAGCGGCATGAAAAAGCTCGCGCGTCGTAACGTTGTCAAAGCGCAGCAAGAGTACAGTGACGTGATGGCGGCAGTGTCGCTACCCACCGAATCTCAGCAGAATTTGGCCGATTTTATTGCTTTTCGTTTGATGAATCGTGACGAGCCGGAGCTGATCGCGTGGCGTGATGATGTGATAGCGCACAGTGCTAACCTCTCTTTGCTCGAGCGGCGCATCCGTTTGGCGATAGGTGAAGATGACTGGCCAGCGGTCAGTCGTTGGCTTGATGCACTCCCTGTGAGTTATCAAGAGACCCTCCGCTGGCAATATTGGCGCGCGAGAGCGGAAATGGCCGCCGGTCAAATGAGCCAAGCGAATCAGCGTTTAGAGGCTATTGTTGGTCAGCGCAACTTCTACAGCGTGGCAGCCGCGCAAGCGCTTCAGCGTTCGATTGTCTATCCCACCTCCACCATTACATTGGCGCCCGAGCTGGTTGAGCCGTTTGAGACGACTCTCGTGCGGATCGAGGAGTTGATTGATCGCGATAAAATTACCGCGGCCAAAAGTGAGTGGCGATGGCTGCTTGGGCGGGTCAATAAATCGCAGCGAGAGATGCTGGCCGCTTATGCGTCGTTCAAAGGTTGGCACCATTTGACCGTCACCGCCAGTATTCAGGCCAAAATGTGGGACAACCTAGAAATTCGTTTCCCGATTGCGCATCGCTGGTGGTTCAATTTTTATGGCGATAAGCACAACATTGATCCTATCACCCTAATGTCACTGGCTCGCCAGGAGAGTGCGATGGATGTCGAGGCCCGTTCGCCGGTCGGTGCACGCGGTATTATGCAGATCATGCCTTCTACGGCCAAATACACGGCGAGAAAGTATCAGTTAACTTATCAAGGCAGTGCGGATCTGTACGAAGTGGGCAAAAACATCGAAATCGGTAGCCACTACCTGAAAGGGCTGCTTGACGATTACGACCATAACCGCATTCTGGCATTCGCGGCGTATAATGCGGGGCCGAATCGGGTCAAAACGTGGCGTGAGCGCAGTGACGGTAAGCTGGACGTGTTCGCTTTTATTGAAGCGATCCCCTTTAAGGAAACGCGCGGCTATGTGCAAAATATTTTGATGTTTGAAACTTACTATCGTGAAGTGTTGGGTGAGGACGGACACTTTTTGAGCCAAAAAGAGCTGCAAGCGAAGTACTGAGACCGTGACGCTTGAATCCAAAGGTAAAGCTTGGGAATATTGACGCTATCAATGGTCGTACTGAAGTAAACGCAATGGAACCAGAGTACAAAGAGTGGCAACAGATCCTAGACCTTGTCGCCAAAAGCAGTGAGTCTCATCAGCATGAGATGCTACTGACGATGCTGCTTACGCCCGATGAAAGGGAAGCGTTGGTCGCGCGGGTCAATATTTTCCGTGAGTTACTGAAGGGGGAATTGTCACAGCGTCAAATCAGTCAGATGCTGGGGGTAGGGGTAGCTACCATCACGCGCGGCTCGAATGAACTCAAATCCAAATCCGCGCAAGATAAAGCCGCGTTGGCGGCTCTGCTCGAGCGCGGTGAGAGCGATTAAGATTCCACCCCACCTACTGGGAAGTGGTCTGGATTCATAAATGGGATGAGCGCCAAAACAAGCGCTTGATGGTACACAGAGCTACGCGTCAACAAATCGTGGGTCAGTAGGCTGATAGCGCCGCCTTTTTGCTTAATGTTTTCAGTGCCAAAGACCTCGTCCATCACATCGCCAAGTTCATTGGCGTCTTTGAGCTTGTCAAGGACCACCGGTGGCAACATTAAGCTCGCTGAACGCGATTCGCCGCGTTGTTGTTGAGACTCAATCACCATCCATGCAAAGGTCACTTGGCCTTCAATACCGGCTTCTAGCCCGACATAGAAATCCGCATCTGCTACTGCCTGCTTGGCGTTGGTCACACGTTGGCGAGCACCTTGGTACGTCTCTTGATTGCTCATCGGTTGGTCAGCGACGCCGCTTGGCACGCTAACGCCAGAGAATTCAAACGATTGGTTTGGAAACGAGGCAAGAAACGCACTTTTTACCGCATTGATCTTCGCCGGGTTAAGCGAAGCGACAATAACCTTCTTCACGGATATCAATAACCTCTTCTGGTGCTAAGTGGATTAGGCTGAGCTGCGCTAAGGTCAAAGGCGGAGACAAGTAATAGCCTTGCATATAGTCACATTCATAACTGGCTAGCCACTCATGATCCTCTTGCGTCTCAATGCCCTCAGCGGTGACTATCATAGATTGTGAGTGGCAAAGGTCAACCAAGGGTTTGATCACTTTACGGTTATCGGTTTTGACTAGCGTGGCTAAGAATTCTTTATCAAGCTTGATCTTTTGCACTGGGTACTCGACCAGTTGAACGATGGAGGTATAGCCAGAGCCAAAGTCATCAATGGCGAGCTTAAAGCCCATAATCGACAACTCATGAAGCAGTAGATAGCTCTGGGAGTCTGAAGCAAAGGTCTCGGTAATTTCAAAATCGATCAAGCTAGGAGTCACGTGATACTTGTCGCTCATTGTCTGAATAAACTGGGCGAGTTGTAACGAGTCGAGTTCTGCTGATGACAGGTTGATAGAGACTTGCACTGGGCCGTCAAAGCTACTCTGAATATCGGCAAAGTCTTTGAAAGCTTCTTCAATCACCCAACGATCAATACTGCCAAATAGGCCGGTTTGTTCAGAGATTGGAATAAACTCACTGGGTTCGACTCGCCCTAACTTTGGCGACTCCCAGCGCAGCAGCGCTTCAACCCCGCGAATTTCACTACCATCGCGATTGTAATAGGGCTGATAGAGCAAAGTGAACTCTTTGTCGTACTCACCACTGCGCAGCGCGCGCTCGATTTTCTCTTTGCGTCGCACCACGTCATCGAGCGCTTTCGAGTATGGCGCCACTTGGTTTTTACCGGCTCGTTTGGCTTGATACATGGCTGTGTCGGCATTGGAGAGTAACTTGGCCAAGTCTTTGCCATCATCGGGGTAGGAGGCGATACCAATACTGGCCGTGATTGGGAAAGAGCCCAAAGGGGAGTGAGTATGGCTTTGAATCGGTTGCAAAATCGCGTTGGCGATGTAGGTCGCGTAATCGCCTCGTCTGCCAGCGGCAATAAATATGGCAAATTCATCACCAGAAAGGCGAGAGGCGAGGGACTTGACGCCAAAATTGCTTTCCAGTTGGTCGCACAGCGTTTTCAGGTGCTGGGCGAAATTGACCAGTAACGTATCGCCGATGTGATGACCGTACTTGTCATTGACGTACTTGAAGTTATCGAGGTCTATGTAAAGAATCCATGCATGAGTGACGGCCAGAGTATTGGAAAGGCTGCGTTCAACGTACATCTGAAATTGGTAGCGGTTGGCCAACTGAGTTAAATGATCGTTTTCTGCCATTGCCTTGGTTTTTTGATAGCTCGAATCGAGCTCACGATACATGTCGTAAAAACGCATCGACAAGCGACCAATTTCGTTGTCACTGCCTAGCCTGTCGATGTTGTGTCGCTTGTGTTGCTCCACCTCTTGCAATTGGTGATCAAGGCGGGTGATGGGACGAATGACATGTCGATAAAGTAAAAACAGTAAGATCAGCAC
Organism: Vibrio sp. R15-SG3-ISO1A; assembly: GCF_059833955.1. Classification (NCBI taxonomy): domain Bacteria; kingdom Pseudomonadati; phylum Pseudomonadota; class Gammaproteobacteria; order Vibrionales; family Vibrionaceae; genus Vibrio; species Vibrio sp. R15-SG3-ISO1A. The sequence goes on along the minus strand of NZ_JCBDGH010000012.1, from coordinate 12,473 downwards.
GGTAACCAAAGAGGACGCACCAAACGAGAGCAGTAGCTTATGTTCGATTTTGGCCAATTTTTCGGTCAGTAGATAGTGCGCTGGGTCAAGCACGGCGAACAAGCCATGTTTAAGCTCGACCGACTGGGTTAAACCAGACTTAAAAATGGGCTTGGGGGCATAGAAAATGCTGCTGTCGTTATCAAATTCGATGATGTGTTTGAGCTGATCATATTTGTCGAGTGTCAAAGCCACCACGACAAAAAATACCCGCTCCTTGTTATAACTCAACGGCACATTGAGGGTACTTTGGTCGAGCACATCATAACGAATCAGAATGCTTTGGCCTTGGAAGTTTTTTGCAAACCCTAGATGGCGCGTTTGGCCGCTATTGTGGTAGGTCTGCTCAACATAGTCGCGCACGTTGTCATCGAGCGTTGCGAACGGGTCGGATTGGTTGTCCGAATAGAACTCCACGTTTTGTTCGCTATCGAGAATCGCGACGGCAATCGAATCATCGTCGCTGGTTTGCAGCTGCTTGACGGATAGCTGCAAATTGCTGATCAGATTCATCTCTCGATAGGGATTTTCGGGCTGTGTCAGGTAGTAACGGATGATGTCGCTTTTGGTCAATGAAAGTGAGTAGCTGTTGAGTAATGCAACGGATTGACGAAAGTGACCGGCGAGCTTTTCCATCGTGAGTTGCAGATAACTGTTCTCACGTTTAATTAACGCATCTTTTTGGTTGATGTAGATGCTATAGCTAGATACCGCCGCGCTCATCAGCACCACGGGGGCAACCAGCAGTAAGACTCTAGTGCTGAGCTTCATGACGTTTGAGAATACTATTAATAATTTTTGCCCTTAGGCTTATGTTGGCCGCGGTGAGCTCGCTGTCTATCAGCGCCCCCTCGACCCTGCTTGATTCTGGAAATAATGATGCATCATTTATGTACCATTCTGGCAACAGTTTCAATGCACTTAAGTTGGGCGTTGCAGCTTTAATATCTGTTGCATTTATTGCAGCAACATTGGGATCCATCAGGAAATTCACAAAGGCTTTGGCGGCGTCTTTGTTGGTGCTGCTTTTCGGAATCGCCAGACAGTCGACCCAAATGAACAACTGTCCTTCAGGAATCACAAAGCCCCATTTCCCTTCACCGTAGAAGCGATTAAGAGAATATTGATCTCCGCTGTAGGCCAGCGCCATGTCCAGTGCGTTGGCATCGGCTTGGCTACGGATATAGCTGAGGATGTACTCAAAGGTCAGCACTCGGTCACTAAATTCAATTAACTGTGGGTATGCCTTTTGTAATATGTCCGGGTTATCTTCGATCGGAGAGAGACCAAGCGCATAAAACAGCGGAAGAAAGCTTTCGATGCTGTCGTTGATCATGCCGATCTTACCTTCGTGCTCTTGGGGCGGGTAGACGAAGTCATGCCATGTTGCGGGAGGATGGTCCACCGCCGAGTGCCGAAATGCAATGCCCACTGTCCCCCAAAAGTAAGGAACGGCATGGGGGCCGCAGACTTGATTCCACTTAGCCGCATTATGTTGACGGTTGGAGAGGTCAGTTAAGTCCTCAAACATGTTGAGGCGACCATAGATTTGCGCAGAGACGTTATCAAGTACGACAACATCAAACGGCAACTGGTCAGTGCGGAGCATTAATAAACTGCGTTTGTCGTCGTTGTCAAAATGGTCAAGGCGCAGCGGGGTAGAGCTTTGTTGCTGCCATTGGTCAATCACGTTCGGGGACAAGGTGTCCTCCCACATGTAGAGATTGAGTGGATTGGCGTACGTAATGGCGCTACAAAAGAGCGGAGCAATGAATGAAAAAAGAGCGAGCCTCATAACTGACTTTATTGAGTTGATGAATGAAAGTCAGCACGTGCTGACACCTTGCTATGCAACTTAATGTACTCATAGTATGAGCATTTGCACTAGGTGTCAGCTTTAATCGTCAATTTATTGATTAGGCTGTGAGCAAAGTTACAGCAATTTCACTTGTGTAGGTTTGACATTTTCACTCGGATAGCATCCCAACACTTTAAGATGTTTGGTAATCCGAGTGAGTTCGTTCAGGGCTTGCTGCATTTCTTGAGAGTCCAGATGCGCCTCGAGATCGACGTAGAACATCTCCTCCCAAGGGTTGCCCATGATAGGTCTTGATTCCAATTTGTTCATGTTGATGCCGTAGCGTTGCAGCACTAGTAGGGTTTCCACCAGGGAACCCGCTTGCTGAGAGGTGGACATGATCAAAGTGGTTTTTGCCGGAATTTGCGCCGACACTTCGACAGGCTTACGCGCAACGACGATAAAGCGAGTGTGGTTCTCGGTTTGATTGGCAATGTTGCCTTGAATTGCTTGAAGGCCATACAACTTACCGCTCGAAGCATTCCCTATGGCAGCGACGTCGCGTCGGTTCATTTCTTGAACTTTTTGCATCGCATCGGCCGTGCTCGCGCAAGACTCTAGCTTAACGCCTTTCAGACGGCTCAAAAACTCGCTGCATTGCTGGTGGGGCTGTGGGTGAGAGTACAAGGTTTTGATCTCTTCTAAGCGGATGTCCTGCGTGGCTACCAAGCAGTGCTCAATCGGTAGTGTCAGCTCACCGACAATATAGAGAGTGGTGTGCTGCAGTAAGTCATACACCTCATTGATAGAGCCTGAACTGGTGTTTTCAATCGGAAGTACGCCATAGTCTGCATGACCGGACTCCACTGTGTTCGCCACTTCTTTAAAGTGATCGCAGTTTAATTCAATTAACTCAGTGTTTTTACGGCTGAAGTATTCTCGGCTCGCGAGGTGAGAGTAGGAGCCCTTGGCACCAAGAAAAGCAACCCGAGCTAACGGTTTGCGGCTCAGTTCTGGGTTAGCGAGGTTTTGTAGATACGATTGCTGGAGGAGTACAGAGTCTTCAATGATGGTGTGAAACAGTTTGGTGATGTATTGCGCATCGAGCTGATACTTCTCTTTGCCATTATTGATGAGCTTAACCAGCAACTGCTGCTCGCGTACGGCGTCACGTACTGGTTTGGATGTTTGAACTTTACTCTTCGCAACCTCAATGCTCATCTCACGGCGTTCAGAAAGGAGTTTAAGCAGTTGGTCGTCGAGTTCGTTTAAGCGTAAACGAATGTCATCAAGTGAGTATTTTTGTTCAGTCATCCTAGTATTCCTTATAAAAAAAGCCTCCCGATGGGAGGCTTTCTGTTCGTTTTTGACTTGTTTTTAAAAACGAGCGAGCCTCCAGTCTAGTGGAGAAAAAACAAGTCAAAAAAGAACAGTGGTGAACGGTGCATAAAAGTCGAGTCCAAATGAATGTTCAACCACAATAAGCAACGGAGTATGGAGCGTCAAGCAAAAAAATAGCGCCCGCCGGGCGCTATTCTCAAATCTTCTCAGTCTGCTGATTACTCTTCAACTTCTTCCAGTTGTGGCTTGTCCGTACGACGTGCCTCAGGTTTGTGGCGGAGTTTATTAAGCTGACGTTCTAATTTCTGTTCTACCTCGTTAACGGCAGCGTACAAATCTTCATGGGTGGCAGAAGCGATAAGTTGGCCTTTAGGAACCGTGATGATAGCCTCGAATTTTTTCTGTTTATTCGGTTCTTCACTAAAGGTGGCTTGGCAACCGATAATGTCTACTTGCCATTTTTCTAGCTTCTGGAACTTGCTCTCAATGTGATTGCGGATTGCAGAGGTGATGTCGATGTTTTTACCAGTGATGTTTACTTTCATAGATGCTTTCCTCTGTGTCATCCCTCATGGGTTAACTCCAGATTACTCACCGCAGGTATAAATAAAGTGATCTAGATCACTATTGTGTAGGCTGTTTTTTGGATTAAATTCAAACGTGATCTAACTCAAAGAGTCGATTCATCACCGCTCAAAAAAGCTTGTTTAACCATAAAAACTCATTAGATTGGAAGAGGTAACACGCTAAAAATCATCCGCTTTTTAGGGACGGTTTACGGTCAAAATAAATCATTGGTTGCATTTTAATCGCATCAAGAGTGTGACACCGCGCTCCCTTTCTCTTCCTTTCTCGATTTTCCTAATACATCTCTGACGACAGCCAGAGTACCCATCATCGTATTTTCTTCTCATTCACTTTGCTTGTCCTCACTATGTAATTTGAAGAAAAAACTGTAATTTGAAGAAACAAAAACGCCGCAAGTTGCGCGGCGAGTAGAGAAAAGAACGGATAGCTTAAGAATCCGGATTGAGCTCGATTAGCGCCTCAGTTCGCTTCACGGCATCCTCTAATCCGAGTTGTTGATAGGCTTCAAGCTGAATCTGCAATGATTTGCGAGCGGCTTCAGTATCAGGATAAGTACGCTGCAACTCTTGGGTACGGTTGATGGCGGCAATCCATGCCTCGCGGCGAAGGTAGAAATCCGCGGTCGCTAAATCGTAGTTGGCGAGGCGATTTTTGAGCGCGTACATGCGTTTTTGAGAGTCCGCTGCGTATGGGCTATTTGGGTAACGCTCAAGAAGACGCTTAAAGTCTGCGAATGCTTTTTTCACCGGCTCAGGATCTCGGTCACTACGATCGATATTGAGCAGATCATGCATAAAGTTGCGATCTTGCGCCATGTGAGAGAGTCCGCGCATGTAGAGGACCCAGTCCAATTTCTCATGGGTTGGGTTCAAACGCGTAAAGCGCTCTATGGTCGCCAAACCGAGCGCCAAGTCATCGTTTTTGTAGTAAGCGTAAATAAGGTCTAGCTGAACCTGCTCTGAGTAAGCACCGAATGGATAACGTGAATCTAGAGCTTCAAGTTGCTCAATAGCGGTGAGCCAGTTGCCGCTTTGCAAAGAAAGTTGCGCTTCAGAATACAGTTCTGATGGTGGCACATCAGGAACGATCTCCTCGCTGCTCGAGCAGCCAACCAATATGGATAATGCCAATAAGCCAGATAATGTATGCTGTTTCATGTCAGGATTCGATTCCTTGAATTAAATATTTAGTACGCCGCCGTTACTTTCTAAGCGGTAACGGATACAATGGCGCTTATTTTTTCATAGTAGAGACTATTAGTCTCACAGTTTTTAAAAAAGTTCGATATGGCTCAGCAGATTGAATTAACCAATACAGTAAAAGATAGCCAGCTAGGTCAACGCCTCGATCAGGCGATTGCCGAATTGTTTGCCGATTTTTCGCGCTCACGTCTAAAAGAGTGGTTACTCGAAGGCAAAGTGAGTGTGGACGGCCAAGTGGTCACCAAACCGCGCACCAAAGTGATGGGCGGTGAAGAGATCACCTTACAAGCGGAACTCGAAGACGAAGAACGTTGGGAAGCGCAAGATATTCCTCTGGATATCGTTTATGAAGATGACGATATTATCGTGATCAACAAACCGCGTGACTTTGTGGTTCACCCAGGTGCTGGTACGCCAGATGGCACTGTGCTCAACGCGTTACTGCATCACTACCCAGCGATTGCGGAAGTGCCTCGTGCCGGGATCGTTCACCGCTTGGACAAAGACACCACGGGCCTTATGGTGGTGGCGAAAACGGTCCCAGCGCAAACGCGGCTGGTTCGTGCTCTGCAAAAGCGCAATATTACTCGTGAGTATGAAGCGATCGCGATTGGTCGTATGACCGCGGGCGGTAAGGTCGAGCAGCCGATTGGCCGACACTCAACCAAACGCACACTGATGGCCGTGAGCCCAATGGGTAAACCTGCGGTGACGCATTACCGCGTGGCCGAGCATTTCCGCGAACACACGCGTATTCGCTTGCGTTTGGAGACCGGACGTACACACCAAATTCGTGTTCATATGTCGTACTTGCAGCACCCGCTATTGGGTGACACCGCGTATGGTGGCCGCGCTCGCATTCCTTCTGGCGCAACCCAAGAGCTGACGGAGAAAATCCGCGGTTTTGATCGTCAAGCTTTGCATGCGGTCATGTTGCGTTTTGCGCATCCGATCACTGGCGAGGAGCTCGAGTTTCATGCGCCTGTGCCTGATGACATGGTTGAGATGACCCTTGCGCTGCGACTGGATGCTCAAACCCATGGTGTGGAAGAAGAGATTTAAATGTCTATGATCATCCCCAACTGGCCAGCGCCATCGAACGTAAAAGCGTTTGCCTCAACTCGAGAGGGGGGCGTTTCTATGCCTCCTTATCAAGGGTTGAATGTGGGGATGCATGTCGGAGACGATCCTGAGTTGGTAGCGCAAAACCGCCAATGGTTGATGGCGCATTCAGGCATGCCTTCGGCGCCGGTTTGGCTCAACCAGACCCACTCTACCCATGTTGTGATGCTCGACTCGGCGACCGATACGGTTTTGGATGCCGATGGGGCGTTGACTCGACAAACCGGCATAGTATGTAGCGCGATGACCGCCGATTGTTTGCCGGTGCTGCTGACCAATCGTGAGGGCACAGAGGTTGCCGCGGTGCATGCAGGGTGGCGAGGCTTACTTGACGGGATTGTTGAGAATGCGGTGCGCTTGATGAGTGGCGAATTGATGGCCTGGATTGGTCCTGCGATCAGCGTTGAGGCGTTTGAAGTGGGTCAAGAGGTCCGTGATCAATTTGTCGCTCATGATTCACAAGCCCAAACGGCGTTTTTACCTGGCCGCCAACCTGGCAAGTACATGGCGGATATGAATCGCCTTGTTGAGCAGCGCCTTCAATCGGTCGGTGTGACGGCCATCTATCAAAGCGGGCTGTGTACCTATCGTGATGCTGACCGTTTTTACTCCTACCGACGCGATGGCGTGACAGGTCGACAAGCCAGTTTTATTTGGCTTGAATCATAATCCCACCTGTTTATTAGGGAAACTCCCCCCTGCTACCTTGAAATTGCCCTTGCGCGTATCCATCTTTCTTTATGATGAAATTCGTTCACCTCATTTGAGTTAGGAAGGTAGGTATGCGTCTTGACAGATTTACGAGCAAATTCCAAATCGCGATATCTGACGCCCAATCGTTGGCGCTCGGCCGCGACCATCAATACATAGAACCCGTTCACCTAATGGTAGCGCTGATGGATCAGGACGGTAGCCCGATTCGTCCTTTGCTCACCATGCTCAACGTGGACGTGATGCATCTACGCTCAAAATTGAGTGAAATTCTTGACCGCTTGCCCAAAGTCAGTGGCATTGGCGGTGATGTGCAATTGTCGAGCGCAATGGGCACGCTGTTTAACCTGTGTGACAAAGTGGCGCAAAAGCGCAAAGATGCGTACATCTCATCAGAAATTTTCTTGCTGGCGGCGATCGAAGACCGCGGCCCACTTGGCAGCTTGCTTAAAGAGCAAGGTCTTACTCAAGATAAAATCGCTGCGGCGATAGATAAGATTCGCGGTGGACAAACCGTCAACGACCCCAATGCCGAAGAGTTGCGCCAAGCGTTAGAGAAATTCACGATTGATCTCACCGAGCGTGCCGAGCAAGGCAAGCTTGACCCGGTGATAGGCCGTGATGATGAGATACGTCGCACCATTCAAGTCTTGCAGCGCCGCACAAAAAACAACCCTGTGATCATTGGTGAACCTGGCGTGGGTAAAACCGCCATCGTCGAAGGGTTGGCACAACGTATCATCAATAACGAAGTGCCAGAGGGATTGCGCGGGCGCCGAGTACTCTCCTTGGATATGGGCGCACTGGTTGCAGGGGCCAAATATCGTGGTGAGTTCGAAGAGCGTTTGAAATCCGTCCTTAATGAATTGTCTAAAGAAGAGGGGAACATCATCCTCTTTATTGATGAGATTCATACCATGGTGGGTGCGGGTAAAGGCGAAGGTTCAATGGATGCCGGTAACATGCTTAAACCCGCGTTGGCTCGAGGCGAGTTGCATTGTGTCGGGGCAACCACCTTAGATGAGTACCGCCAGTACATCGAAAAAGACCCTGCGCTTGAACGACGCTTTCAAAAAGTGCTGGTGGATGAGCCGTCAGTGGAAGATACCGTGGCTATCTTACGCGGTCTCAAAGAGCGCTATGAGTTGCATCACCATGTGGAAATTACTGACCCTGCTATTGTCGCGGCGGCGAGCCTCTCTCATCGATACGTATCGGATCGCCAATTGCCTGACAAAGCGATCGACTTAATTGATGAAGCCGCATCCAGTATTCGTATGCAGATTGACTCCAAACCCGAGTCGCTCGATAAGTTGGAGCGTAAAATCATTCAACTTAAAATTGAGCAACAAGCGCTGACCAACGAACACGATGAAGCCAGTGAGAAGCGATTGCAGATCCTCAATGAAGAGTTGAGTGAAAAAGAGCGAGAGTTTGCTGAGCTGGAAGAGGTGTGGAACGCAGAAAAGGCGGCCTTATCGGGTACTCAACACATTAAAGGGGAACTCGAGCAAGCGAGAATGGATATGGAGTTTGCACGCCGCGCGGGTGATTTAAACCGCATGTCTGAGTTGCAATATGGCCGAATCCCAGAGTTAGAGAAGCAGCTTGATTTGGCAACCCAAGCCGAAATGCAGGAGATGACTCTGCTACGCAATAAGGTCACCGACAATGAAATTGCCGAAGTGTTGTCAAAACAGACGGGCATTCCTGTGTCGAAGATGCTTGAAGCAGAGAAAGAAAAACTGCTGCGAATGGAAGATGTCTTGCATAAGCGTGTGATTGGCCAGACTGAAGCTGTTGAAGTGGTCTCGAATGCGATTCGCCGCAGTCGTGCGGGCTTATCCGATCCAAACAAACCGATTGGTTCGTTTCTATTCTTAGGGCCAACCGGTGTCGGTAAAACCGAGCTGTGCAAAACCCTAGCGAACTTTATGTTCGACAGTGAAGACGCCATGGTTCGTATCGATATGTCCGAGTTTATGGAGAAACACTCTGTGGCTCGTCTTGTCGGCGCGCCTCCGGGTTATGTGGGCTATGAAGAGGGTGGCTACCTAACAGAAGCCGTGCGTCGTAAGCCTTATTCGGTCATCTTATTGGATGAAGTGGAGAAGGCTCACCCTGATGTGTTTAACATCCTGCTTCAAGTATTAGATGATGGACGATTAACGGATGGACAAGGTCGTACGGTCGATTTTCGTAATACCGTTGTCATCATGACATCTAACCTTGGCTCTGCTCGCATCCAAGAAAGCTTTGGTCAGGTCGATTATGAGGGCATGAAGCAGCAAGTGATGGAGGTGGTCAGCAAACATTTCCGCCCAGAGTTTTTAAACCGTGTGGACGAAAGTGTGGTGTTCCACCCATTAGGAGCAGACCATATCAAGTCGATTGCTTCAATTCAGTTGGCGAGACTGTCTGCTCGCATGGAAGAAAAAGGCTTTGTGCTTGAGGTGTCTGACAAAGCGCTCGATCTCATTGCTCAAGTTGGGTTTGACCCTGTCTATGGTGCAAGACCACTGAAACGGGCGATACAACAGAGCGTTGAAAACCCGCTAGCGAAATCTATCCTCGCGGGTGAGGTGATACCAGATAAACCCGTGAAGCTGGTGGTGAGTCACGATCAAATTATTGCTCACCAATAATTATCCTCTAACAGAAGGGCCGAAAACGGCCCTTTTTGCTGCTATTTAAATCGCATCGGTCAAAGCTTGAGCGAACGACGCAAATATTCTGAATTTTTGCTAAATGCCTCTTGCCTCGATGCGATTCCTGCCTATAATGCGCCTCCGTTGGCACGGAAAAGCACACGATGCAATCGAGCCAATAGGTCGAAGAAACGCAATGAAAATTAGTTTCTGAAATTAAGCGAAAAGTGTTTGACACTAAAAGTTAAATCGCTAAAATGACCGTCCGTTTCGAGTGAGCCTAACGGCAAGTGAGAAACACCTAGCTCTTTAACAATATAAACCTATCAATCTGTGTGGGCACTCGTTGATGATAATCCACTTTTGGTTTTCACTTTTTATAAAAAGTAAAATCAAAAACTGATTCTTAGGAATCACTGGCTATCAATGAACTGAGTGACCATTGAATCTTCGGATTCAGCACAGTCAATTCAAGTTTTCTAGGAACTAGCTTCTAGTCACTAGGAACTTATCAGTATTCATTGAGCCAACAAAATCTTAAATTGAAGAGTTTGATCATGGCTCAGATTGAACGCTGGCGGCAGGCCTAACACATGCAAGTCGAGCGGAAACGACTTAACTGAACCTTCGGGGAACGTTAAGGGCGTCGAGCGGCGGACGGGTGAGTAATGCCTGGGAAATTGCCCTGATGTGGGGGATAACCATTGGAAACGATGGCTAATACCGCATAATGCTTTCGAGCCAAAGAGGGGGACCTTCGGGCCTCTCGCGTCAGGATATGCCCAGGTGGGATTAGCTAGTTGGTGAGGTAAGGGCTCACCAAGGCAACGATCCCTAGCTGGTCTGAGAGGATGATCAGCCACACTGGAACTGAGACACGGTCCAGACTCCTACGGGAGGCAGCAGTGGGGAATATTGCACAATGGGCGCAAGCCTGATGCAGCCATGCCGCGTGTATGAAGAAGGCCTTCGGGTTGTAAAGTACTTTCAGCAGTGAGGAAGGCAGGTACGTTAATAGCGTGCTTGTTTGACGTTAGCTGCAGAAGAAGCACCGGCTAACTCCGTGCCAGCAGCCGCGGTAATACGGAGGGTGCGAGCGTTAATCGGAATTACTGGGCGTAAAGCGCATGCAGGTGGTTTGTTAAGTCAGATGTGAAAGCCCGGGGCTCAACCTCGGAATTGCATTTGAAACTGGCAGACTAGAGTACTGTAGAGGGGGGTAGAATTTCAGGTGTAGCGGTGAAATGCGTAGAGATCTGAAGGAATACCGGTGGCGAAGGCGGCCCCCTGGACAGATACTGACACTCAGATGCGAAAGCGTGGGGAGCAAACAGGATTAGATACCCTGGTAGTCCACGCCGTAAACGATGTCTACTTGGAGGTTGTGGCCTTGAGCCGTGGCTTTCGGAGCTAACGCGTTAAGTAGACCGCCTGGGGAGTACGGTCGCAAGATTAAAACTCAAATGAATTGACGGGGGCCCGCACAAGCGGTGGAGCATGTGGTTTAATTCGATGCAACGCGAAGAACCTTACCTACTCTTGACATCTACAGAACTTAGCAGAGATGCTTTGGTGCCTTCGGGAACTGTAAGACAGGTGCTGCATGGCTGTCGTCAGCTCGTGTTGTGAAATGTTGGGTTAAGTCCCGCAACGAGCGCAACCCTTATCCTTGTTTGCCAGCACTTCGGGTGGGAACTCCAGGGAGACTGCCGGTGATAAACCGGAGGAAGGTGGGGACGACGTCAAGTCATCATGGCCCTTACGAGTAGGGCTACACACGTGCTACAATGGCGCATACAGAGGGCGGCGAACTTGCGAGAGTAAGCGAATCCCAAAAAGTGCGTCGTAGTCCGGATTGGAGTCTGCAACTCGACTCCATGAAGTCGGAATCGCTAGTAATCGTGGATCAGAATGCCACGGTGAATACGTTCCCGGGCCTTGTACACACCGCCCGTCACACCATGGGAGTGGGCTGCAAAAGAAGTGGGTAGTTTAACCTTTCGGGGAGGACGCTCACCACTTTGTGGTTCATGACTGGGGTGAAGTCGTAACAAGGTAGCGCTAGGGGAACCTGGCGCTGGATCACCTCCTTATACGATGATTGTCGTTATGAGTGTCCACACAGATTGATATGGTTTAGTAAAACGAGCACACAGTGGGGCTATAGCTCAGCTGGGAGAGCGCTTGCCTGGCAGGCAAGAGGTCACCGGTTCGATCCCGGTTAGCTCCACCACTGTCCCGTTCGTCTAGAGGCCTAGGACACCGCCCTTTCACGGCGGTAACAGGGGTTCGACTCCCCTACGGGATACCATCTTTAAGCGCACTTCTTTTAATAAGAAAGACGACAGTGCTTTTAAAAATGGTTTCGAAAGCTTTATTGCTTGAAAAACTAGCTCTTTAACAATTTGGAAAGCTGACAAAACAACAATTTATTGTTGTTTGTAAAGTTCTCAAAGTATCCATATACATGAATACACAAAAACACATTCAAGTGTTCTTGGCTTTTTGTTTTCACTTTTTATAAAAAAGTAAAATAAAAAGATATTTGAGTCCGGCAAAATCGAGTCTGCATCATGTTTAAATAATTGCAGACAACTTTGGTTGTTTGACCGTAAGACCCTTTGGGGTTGTATGGTTAAGTGACTAAGCGTACACGGTGGATGCCTTGGCAGTCAGAGGCGATGAAGGACGTATTAACTTGCGATAAGCCCAGATTAGGTAGTAAAAACCACTTGAGTCTGGGATTTCCGAATGGGGAAACCCACCTGCATAAGCAGGTATCGTTATGTGAATACATAGCATAACGAGGCGAACCGGGGGAACTGAAACATCTAAGTACCCCGAGGAAAAGAAATCAACCGAGATTCCGAAAGTAGCGGCGAGCGAAATTGGACTAGCCCTTAAGCTTTATATGCGTTAGACGAACGGTCTGGAAAGTCCGGCAATAAAGGGTGATAGCCCCGTAGTTGACAACGCACATTCAGTGAAATCGAGTAGGGCGGGACACGTGATATCCTGTCTGAA
>NZ_JCBDGH010000011.1:0-42334 GCF_059833955.1 Vibrio sp. R15-SG3-ISO1A | reverse complement strand
AGGTTAAAAGAAACAGGATGACAGAACCCTCCAGCACCTCCTTAGACAAGGTGCAAGCGACCGCCGTTGCTGGCGTTGCCTGGTATAATCAGAGCTTTGGCGCGACCTTAGCGACCACCGTCAAAACCCCCGATTATAAAGAAGCCCCCGATTCCATCTACGGCGCCGGGGGCATCAATTTCTACGCGTTTTTCTAGCATTAGACGGTAAAGCGTTGGCAGTCTTGGTTTAGGCTGCTGGCGCGCTCTTCTACCACCTGACTGACGGACTTGAGCTGAGCGTTGTTTTCTTCTAACTCTTTCATCGCCGAAGAGATTTGCGTCATGCTGTCGGCCATCGATTGACTGGTGGTCGCCAACTCTTTGATGGATGAGAAAATCACCTCTGTTTGGTGCGATGCTTCGTCGGCTTTTTCGGTAATAGTGCGCAGTGCTGTCATCGCTTCATGACCTCGCTGTTGGCCCGACTGCATCGTCACTTCCGATTTACCTATGTATTGAATCACCTCTGCGCTCTCTTTTTTCATCGTATCGATGGTTTCCGAGATCTCACCCACCGCGTCCACAGTTCGCACAGCTAAGCTGCGCACTTCATCGGCGACCACCGCAAAGCCGCGACCTTGCTCGCCCGCTCGAGCCGCTTCTATCGCTGCATTAAGCGCCAAGAGGTTAGTTTGCTCCGCGATACCATTAATGATCACCATTACAGAGTCGACTTTCGAGGAGGCTTCCTCAAGTTGTTTAATATGGCTGGCCGCCGAGGTCAAAATGCCGCCGACCTCCTCTAGGGACCCAATCGCGGCTCGAATGACCTGCGCCCCCTCTTCGGCCGCTTGATTGGACTGACGACTTAAATCCGAGACAAACTCCAATGAATTGGACACTTCGTGGGTCGTCACGCTCACTTCTTCCGTGGCAGAGGCGAGCAGCTGCGTCTGGCCCAATACTTCGCTTTGGTGGTGGGCGAGTAAATCCAAGCCCTGGTTCAACTCAGCAGCGTTACCGGATAACGCATCGCTGTTACTTTGCACCGCCTTGACCAACGAGCCGAGATTTTCACAACTTTCATTGATACTGCTCGCCAGTTGGTTGAATTCATCTTTTGGGTTATTCGTGAGTGCCATCCGACTCGACAAATCCCCTTTAGAAAGCTTGCGCAAAATCTTCTGTGTCGTATTCACCAAGCGAGATTGCGACGAGCTCTGCAAGACAAAGATAAGAATGGTAAATAACGCCAATACCACGCACGCCGCCATAATCGACCACAGGGTTTGATCAGAGGTTTTTTCCGCACTGCTTTGATACCTCATACTCACTCCGCCAAGTTGCGAGGTAATGGCGGCAATCAAGTCAGCGAGGCGTTCTTTTGTGGTCAGCAACTGCTGCTCAATCGCACCGGCTTGCTGGGATAGCTCGGCGACGCGAATAAAGGTCTCTTTATATTGTTCAATCTCTTTTTCATACAAGTCCAACATCGCATAGACGTTCGACATACTTTCAAAGCTGCCCATCGCGCGATTGAACAGCTTTAAGTTCTCTTCATTGGGTTGCAGCAAATAGTTCTGCTGCGATTTGATCATCGCCTGAAAGTCCGAGTTGAGCGTCACCATACCTGTCTCGGCGATTTTTTGTTCTATGATGGTGGCCAATTGCCCAAGCTCACCCAATTTGCCTTCATCAATAGTGAAACCCAGCTCTTGTTTGATGGTTAACCAAGGCGTGACGGCGGCTTCAAAATCGGCAATGTCCTGCTCAAGCTGTTGGCTCTCTTGGCGAAAACCAAGGGATTGAAGAAAGCCAATGTTGGCCTCCACATCCTGAACGATGGTCTGAATATCCCCTTTCACGCTGTCGACTTGAGCACCGCTCAAATTGTCTAAGTTGCTACTCAGCGTCAATATTTTTGCTTGGGTTTGATAAATCGAAAGCGAGCCAACCGCAATATCCCCACTGGAGTGGTATTGGCGGCTCATTTCGCTCAATCTGGAAGAGGTAAAAAGTGCCAGTGCAACAAATCCAATCGTCAACACCGCAAGAAAGAGAATCCCTTTCTGTTTTTGTGATAGTGCAAGCCTGTCCATAAAAAGTCCTTTAACATCAGGTGAATGTGTAGAGCACTGACCTGTTGAATTCTACTACTTATTTTGATTTTATTATCATTATTTACTTTTTTATAACATACATTTTAGACGAAAAAAGCACAATTTCGCCATTTATAAAAACTCTCTATTAAATGGCTAATTCACTATATAAACCCTACCATTTGTAATAAAATAACGAACAAATCACTTATAAGAGATGAGCTCATGTCTACAACTGGTCGAATTCATTCTTTCGAATCATGTGGTACTGTTGATGGTCCCGGTATTCGTTTCATTGTGTTTATGCAAGGCTGCCTAATGCGCTGCATGTATTGCCACAACCGAGATACTTGGGATACCCATGATGGGAAAGAAGTGACCGTTGAAGAGATCATCAAAGAAGCGAAAAGCTATCGTCACTTTATGAACGCATCGGGTGGTGGCGTCACCTGTTCAGGTGGTGAAGCCATGCTTCAGCCTGAGTTTGTGCGCGATTTCTTCCGTGCCGCGCAAGCCGAAGGCATTCATACCTGCCTGGATACCAATGGCTACATCCGTAAGCACACAGAGGTGATTGATGAGGTACTCGAAGCAACCGATTTGGTGATGCTCGATCTGAAACACATGAAAGATGAAATTCACCATGATTTCATCGGTGTCTCCAACAAGCGAACCCTCGACTTTGCTCGTTACCTACACCAAATCGGCCAGAAAACTTGGATTCGTTACGTGATTGTCCCGGGTTATACCGACGATGAAGAAGCCGCACACATGCTCGGCGACTTTATCAAGGATATGGACAACATCGAAAAGGTCGAACTGCTGCCATACCACAAACTTGGCGCGCACAAATGGGAAGCGCTCGGTCTTGATTACCCCCTTGAAGGCGTCAACCCGCCCTCAAAGGAAACCATGGATAAGATTGTTGGCATCCTTGAGCAGTATCACTCAAATGTAAAATATTAGTTTTATTTGTTTCCCAATTCAGAAAAAATACCAACCATAGCACAGGCATGGTTGGTATTTTTTTGGGGATAATGTGGCACTCAGTGAACTCTATCTTTGGTTTATCGCTCTCGCCAGTTTCGGGCTGATATGGCGAGATGTTCGCACTGTACTGCTGCCCAAACTGCGCAATGAATCAGGCTTCCAACACTTTACCTTTGCGGTGGTCGCCGCGCTGGCCTTGCTGTGGTCCGCACAAGCAGGCGTTAAAGCAGGTCTCTCCATTTACTTTCTGGGCTTAACCACATTAACGCTACTCTACGGATGGCGAAGTGCTTACGCCATCGGCCTGTTCGCCGCCCTTGCCGTGACTCTGTTTGGCGAATTACCCCTCACGATGCTCCCTAGCTATTTGCTCTTCTCGGTATTGTGTCCAATCGTGATAAGCCACGGGGTGTTTTTAGTCAGTTTTCGCTTTTTGCCACGTAATATCTTTGTCTTTATTTTCGTTGCTGGCTTTCTAAACGGCGCCGTCACAGGCAGCGCTCACCTACTCATCAACGCCGTACATCATTGGTGGCTTGGCCCTCACGATTGGCCGACCATCGTCGATCACTATTTGGTCTTCCTACCTCTCCTCGCTTTTCCAGAAGGGCTATTAAACGGCATGGCCGCAGCAATGTTCGCGGTATTCAAACCTGAGTGGCTACGCGTCTTCTCCGATAGAGACTACATTTATAACCACTACCACAAAAAGTAACCGGTAAAAAAGCCCCGTTTTTGTTTAAATCTGATCATTTTTCATCACAAACCTGTGTTGAGATCATGTTTCATCCTGTAATGAACGGATAACCTAAGCACATTAAAAATGTATTAGATTCTTTAAGTGAGGCCAGCATGGAAATGACAAACGCTCAACGTTTGATTCTTTCAAACCAATACTACTTGATGTCACAAATGGACCCAGAAAACGCGGCGAAATACCAGCGTTTGCAAGTGATCGTTGAACGTGGTTACGAGCTACAAATGAACGAGCTAAACAAGAACTTTGGCTGTTTGAGCGAAGCACACTGTCGCGAGATTATCGACATCATGGAAATGTACCATGCCATGCAGGAATCCTACCGCATGCTAGAGACGCAAGAGCAAAAAGATGTCGACCAACGCCGTCTTACGTTCCTAGGCTTTGACATCGCTTCAGAAGCGCAGCTCGTCAACTATGTGCGTTTCCTAACGGACTCTGAAGGTCTCTACCCACAGTTTGATAAAGGTGATCACTACTTTAATGCTCAGATGCCGATGCTAGAGAAATATCGCCGCATGTTGACCACTTGGCGCAACTGTCCTCGTCAGTACCATCTCTGCGCTAACGAGCTAAAACAGATCTTCCGCGCGTAAGACAAGCACGATACTGCTCTCGCGCAACCAGCGACTAGAGCATAGCGAGACATAGAAAAGGGGCGTGTACGCCCCTTTTTAGTTGGTTAGCCGATTAGCTCAGCTTAAACATGGCCACTTTCGAGGTGAGCGCTTCCGCATTGGCTTTCACCTGATACGCCTCTTTCGAGCTGGTATCCGCACCTGCCACTAACTGATCCGCCACGTTCTTGATGGAGGTGATATTTTGCGTAATCTCACTCGTCACATGTGTTTGCTCTTCTGCCGCGGTGGCGATTTGTGTCGCCATATCACTGATGAGTGCACCCGCGGTTTTGATTTCTTCCAACGCACTCGCAGCGCGATCCGCGTCTTGTACCGAGTGAGCGGCGAGCGCTGCGCTACTCTTCATAATCGAAACCGCTTTATTCGTTGTACCTTGCAGTACATCGATGGTGTGTTTGATCTCTTCTGTCGAGGAGTGTGTACGTTGAGACAACACACGAACTTCATCGGCAACAACGGCAAAACCGCGACCTTGTTCACCTGCACGCGCCGCTTCAATCGCCGCGTTCAACGCAAGTAAGTTGGTCTGCTCAGCAATGCCCTGAATGGTTTGCAACACAGTGGAAATCTCTTGTGCGTGCCTATCCAGTTCACTGACAACCAGTCCTGCGCTATCGAGTTCCGCCGCCAGTTTGTTGATTGAACCTTTGGTATCCGCCACCAGCGCATAACCGTTATCGGTACTTTGCGTCGATTCGTGAGCTGCCTGAGCGGTTTGCTCTGCATGAGAAGCAATTTCATGGGTCGCACTGGCGAGCTGGGTGACCGCAGTGGCCACCATGGTGATCTCTTGCTGTTGCAGGTGAATATCTTTCACTGCATCTTGACCACGTAACGCACTCTGTTCTGATTGATCTTTGAGCTGGTGTGACTGCTCACGGATGTGGCCAATAAGCGACTGCAAGCTACCAACAAAGGTATTAAAGTTATTCGCTAAGCGACCCACCTCGTCTTGTGACTCCACCTTGATACGCTGGGTAAGGTCACCACTCCCGTTTGCAATTTGCTCGAGTGCGTTAGAAACGTTGTTGAGAGGGCGGAATAAGATGTTGCACAACCAGTTAAACAGCGCAACACAGACAATCACGACCACTAAGGTCACCAATAGCTGCCCCCAAACTGCGCTAGTCAGTGGCGCAACAAGAGAATCGTAATTGAGCACGACTACCGTCGACAACTCAGTGCCTTGAATATTTCGTGCAAACAAGACCGATTCTTGACCGTTGATGACTTGCATCGAAACTTGGCTACGTTGCGTTGCTTGCTTAACCGCATCGATATTAAGGCCTAGCTGAGAAATAGGTTTATTGAGCAGTTTGGTATCGGCGTGGACAAAGACGTTGCCTTGCGCATTGGCAATAAACATGTAGCCTTCGCCCGGCAAAATGACATGCTCCATACTGGTGAGGATATCGGTAATTTCAACATCCGCGCCCAACACCACTTGTTCGCCATGCAGCGTCAACGCCTTACCCAGCGACACCACGTTCGCGCCGGTTGCCGCAGCGACGGTAGGATTATCCATAAACACTTTCGATGGCTGCTTTACTGCGTTCTGATACCAACCCCATTTGCGCGGGTCATTATTACCCGGCGGCAGTACCACTCCATTGGCGTTGTCTTGCGAACCATCGGCGTAGGCGAGAAAAACATTGTCAAACGCCGCTGAGTCACGCAACTGCTTGAGATGGGTCACAATGGCGCCCTTCTCCGACTCTTGAGATAAAGACGTCAGGGCTCGCCCCTTCGACCCTATCCAGTCTGTCACGTACTGATTGTAAGATGAGACGGTACTCTCTAGGCGCTGCTCGACCTCAAAATCCAACCGTTCCAATGAGGAACGAAAAGAGATCGCTTCCACCAAGAGCCCCCCGACTACAATGGCAACACTCGCCGATATCGCGAGTTTATTTTTTAACGAAATTTTATTGAACATATAGCAGTTACTTTCATTCTAATGTGATTGCGATGGGATCATCGTAGTCATTATATTTTGCGCATAGAAATAAATCATGACGCACGTCGAAAGCCTTGAAAAAAGTGTTTTGTTTGTGGAAGCGAGCGCACTCTTTTTGTTTTAATTTGCCGCCTTCATCACAAGGGTGACACTCAAGAGCGGCTAACGCTCTGTTTAGATGGTGAGTTTTACCACCGCTTTCCTAATACATTCTTCTCATAGATAGGTCGTAAATATTATTGATTCACGCCTTGATTATTTCACTACTTTGGACTTGTCGGAAAAGAGCGCGGCTGAATCTGCCCAAAATCACAATTTGCAATTAAACACATATTTTTTAAGCAGAATTCCAAATACGGGCTAGTCTTATAGGAAGAGAGGAAACGCTTTTCAATGCGGGTTTAATGTCATTTTGACAGGTTCAGAGGGGATTTCATTATGAGTATTTTCGACCATTTCCAAGCACGCTACGAAGCCTCCAAGGATGAGGAGTTATCACTGCAAGAATTCCTTAGCCTGTGTAAGGACGACAAAAGTGCTTACGCAAACGCGGCTGAACGTCTATTGATGGCCATTGGTGAGCCACAAGTAATCGATACAGCGAAAGACCCCCGTCTCAGCCGTATCTTCTCCAACCGGATGATTTCTCGTTACGAAACATTCAAAGATTTTTACGGTATGGAGGAAGCCATCGAGCAAATCGTCTCCTACCTTAAGCATGCGGCGCAAGGTCTCGAAGAGCGCAAACAGATTCTTTACCTACTCGGCCCTGTGGGCGGTGGTAAATCGTCACTCGCGGAAAAACTTAAAGCCTTGATGCAACAGATGCCGATTTATGTGCTCTCTGCCAACGGTGTCCGCAGCCCAGTCAACGACCATCCATTCTGTCTGTTTGATGTCAATGAAGATGGTGAGCTTCTGAAAAAAGAGTATGGCATCGAAAATCGCTACCTACGTTCCATCATGTCGCCTTGGGCAGCTAAGCGCCTGCATGAATTTGGCGGCGACATCTCCAAATTTAAAGTTGTGAAAGTGCGCCCATCCATTTTGGACCAACGTGCGATTGCCAAAACTGAGCCGGGCGATGAAAACAACCAAGACATTTCATCATTGGTCGGTAAAGTCGATATTCGTCAGTTAGAACACTTCTCCCAAGACGATCCCGATGCTTACAGCTATTCCGGTGCCTTGTGTCGTGCAAACCAAGGCTTAATGGAATTCGTTGAGATGTTTAAAGCGCCAATCAAAGTGCTGCACCCGCTGCTTACCGCAACGCAAGAAGGCAACTATAACGGTACTGAGGGGCTCTCTGCGCTACCATTTGATGGCATGATTCTCGCGCACTCCAACGAATCCGAGTGGCAGACCTTCCGCAACAACAAAAACAATGAGGCCTTCCTAGACCGTGTCTACATTGTCAAAGTCCCTTACTGTCTGCGCGTGTCTGAAGAGGTGAAAATCTACCAGAAACTGCTTGATCACTCCGAGCTTGCCAAAGCGCCGTGCTCACCCAGCACGCTCGAATTGCTGTCACAGTTTAGTATTCTATCTCGCCTCAAAGAGCCAGAGAACTCGTCTATTTTCTCAAAAATGCGCGTCTACGACGGGGAGACCCTTAAAGACACCGATCCGAAAGCAAAAAGCTATCAGGAATACCGTGACTTCGCGGGTGTTGATGAGGGGATGTCTGGTCTCTCTACCCGTTTCGCGTTCAAAATCCTCTCGCGCGTGTTCAACTTCGACAGCGCGGAAGTCGCTGCGAACCCTGTTCACCTCTTCTATGTGATTGAGCAGCAAATTGAGCGTGAGCAGTTCCCTCAAGAGACCGCCGAGCGATACCTTGAGTTCTTGAAAGGTTACTTAGTACCACGCTACGTCGAATTTATCGGCAAAGAGATCCAGACCGCCTATCTCGAATCTTACTCGGAGTACGGTCAAAACATCTTTGATCGCTACGTAACCTATGCAGATTTCTGGATTCAAGACCAAGAGTACCGCGACCCTGAAACCGGCCAATTGTTTGACCGCTCAGCGCTCAATAACGAACTGGAGAAAATTGAGAAGACGGCAGGCATTAGCAATCCGAAAGACTTCCGTAATGAGATCGTGAACTTCGTGCTCCGCGCTCGCGCCAACAACGAAGGTAAAAATCCGGTCTGGACAAGCTACGAGAAACTTCGCACCGTTATCGAGAAGAAAATGTTCTCTAACACCGAAGAGTTGCTCCCAGTCATATCGTTTAACGCTAAAACCTCTTCTGAAGATCAGAAGAAACACGACGACTTTGTCGCTCGTATGATGGAAAAAGGCTATACCGAACGCCAAGTTCGTTTGCTTTCTGAGTGGTATCTACGCGTACGTAAATCGTCTTAAGCACATCGCCCCTTGGTGATTCAATCCAAGGGGCGTATTGACGACGTTAACGCAATTGAGGGGGAACTCATGGCGCAATTTATTGACCGACGACTGAACGGTAAGAATAAAAGCGCGGTAAACCGCCAGCGCTTTATTCGCCGTCATAAAGAGCAGATCAAAGAGTCCGTAGCGGATGCCGTGAATCGACGTTCTATTACGAATACGGACTCTGGTGAAGACGTCTCTATTCCACACAAAGACATCAGCGAACCTGTTTTTCATCAAGGTAAAGGGGGATTGAAAGAACGCGTTCACCCAGGCAACGATCAATTTATTACCGGCGATAAAATCGAGCGCCCGAAAGGAGGTGGTCAAGGCGGCGGTTCAGGCGAAGGTGAAGCCAGTCCCGACGGAGAAGGCCAAGACGATTTTGTGTTTCAAATCTCCAAAGATGAGTATCTTGATATTCTGTTTGAGGATTTGGAGCTACCAAACCTTGAAAAAAACCAAATCAACAAAATCACCGAATGGAAAACCCATCGCGCAGGCTATCAAACCGCTGGTGTTCCCGCCAACATCGCGATTGTGAAATCTTTGCAGCAATCCCTTGCTCGCCGCACAGCCATGACCGCGGGCAAACGTCGCATGCTACGAGAGCTCGAAGCGGCGCTCGATGAAGTCAAGATGAGTGAGCCTGCCCAACTGCTTGAAGAGAAGCGCCTGCAGGACGAAATCGCCGCACTGCGTAAAAAAATCGACACCGTGCCCTTTATCGATACCTTTGATCTTCGCTTCAAAAATTACGAACGACGTCCGATTCCATCTAGCCAAGCGGTGATGTTCTGTTTGATGGATGTGTCAGGCTCGATGGACCAAGCCACCAAAGACATTGCCAAACGCTTTTATGTGCTGCTCTACCTGTTCTTGACTCGCACCTATGAAAACGTCGAAGTGGTCTTTATCCGTCACCACACCCAAGCCAAAGAAGTGGATGAACACGAGTTTTTCTACTCACAAGAGACCGGCGGCACCATCGTGTCTAGTGCGTTGAAGCTGATGGACGAGATCATCAAAGACAGATTTCCAACCGCTGAATGGAACATTTATGCCGCGCAAGCATCGGATGGCGATAACTGGGCAGACGACTCACCTCGCTGTCGAGAATTGCTCACCAAACAGTTATTACCTGAGTGTCAGTACTATTCGTACATTGAAATAACTCGCCGTTCACACCAAACGCTTTGGCACGAATATGAGAAGCTGGAAAACAGCTTTGACAACTTTGCGATGAAGAACATTCGCAGCGTCGAAGATATCTTCCCGGTGTTTAGAGAGTTGTTTCGCAAAGAGCATGCATAGGGAGGCGCTATGACGACGAAAACAAAAAAGTCTGCCAAATCAAACGCAAATAGACTGCCCGATGGTCCTGATTGGACATTCGATCTCATTGAACGTTATCACATGGAGATCAAACGCGTCGCCGAGCATTATCGACTCGACACCTACCCCAATCAGATTGAAGTGATCACCTCAGAGCAGATGATGGACGCCTATTCGAGTATTGGTATGCCCATCAATTATAACCACTGGTCGTTTGGTAAAAAGTTCATTCAAACCGAGCAAGGCTATAAACACGGTCAAATGGGGCTGGCGTACGAAATCGTGATCAACTCTGACCCATGTATCGCCTACTTGATGGAGGAAAATACCGTTACCATGCAAGCCCTAGTGATGGCGCACGCCTGCTACGGGCACAACTCCTTTTTTAAAGGCAATTATCTGTTCCAAACTTGGACTGATGCCAGTTCGATCATTGACTATTTGCTGTTTGCGAAAAACTACATTGCCGAGTGCGAACAAAAGTATGGCGTCAAAGAAGTCGAAGAGCTTCTCGACTCGTGCCACGCCTTGATGAATTTTGGCGTAGATCGCTACAAACGTCCGGAAAAGATCTCGATAGCCGAAGAAAAAATGCGCCAAGAGGAGCGTGAAGCGTACCTGCAATCTCAAGTCAATGACCTATGGCGCACAGTACCCAAAAACAAGGTAGAGCAAGAGAAAAGCAAACTGCTCTTCCCGACAGAGCCACAAGAGAACATTCTCTATTTCATTGAAAAGCACGCCCCGTTACTGGAGCCATGGCAACGTGAGATCGTGCGCATCGTGCGTAAAATTAGTCAATACTTCTACCCGCAAAAGCAAACCCAAGTGATGAACGAGGGCTGGGCGACCTTCTGGCACTACACCATTCTCAACCACATGTACGATGAAGGTCTGGTCAGCGAACGCTTTATTTTAGAGTTTCTTCATAGCCACACCAGTGTGGTGGCTCAGCCGCCCTATAACAGCCCCTATTTTAGTGGCATCAATCCCTACGCGCTCGGCTTTGCGATGTTTAGGGATATACGCCGCATTTGTGAAGAGCCTACGGATGAGGACAAAGAGTGGTTCCCAGAGCTAGCGGGTAGCGATTGGCTAGAAGCGGTGCACTTTGCGATGCACAACTTTAAAGACGAAAGCTTCATCAGCCAGTACCTATCGCCGAAAGTGATCCGCGACTTTAAGCTGTTCTCCATCACCGATGATGATCGGAAAAACTTTATTGAAGTCACCGCGATTCACAACGATATTGGCTACCGTGCCATTCGTGAAAAGCTCGCGGCGCAATACAACTTGAGCAACCTTGAACCCAACATCCAAGTGTATAATGTTGATGTGCGTGGGGACCGCTCATTAACCCTGCAATACGTGCCTCATGACCGTATTCCACTCGATGAGAGCTACGAGGAAGTGCTCAAACATGTCTACCGTCTATGGGGATTCGATGTGGTACTCGAAGAGGTGAAGGAGACTGGGCGACGTGAGATTCTCGGCACCTGCCCTAAGCGCAACGACTACGACACGAAAATCTAAACGCTGTGCGCTGACATCCTGTCACGCATAAAAGCAACCCGCCACGCATAAAAACAAAAGGCCCAGAAACCTGTCCGTTTCTGGGCCTTTATATTCTATGACTTTAGGGGTTTGCGCACTTAAGCACTAAAATGACGTCTGACGACATCAAGATCGTGTGGTGTATCCACTCCAGCGGCCGGCGCTTCTTTGGCAACATCGACATGGATTTTTTCTCCATACCAGAGCACACGAAGCTGCTCTAAGCATTCAATACGCTCTAGTGGCGTAGGCTGCCAATTGACATAGGTATTAATGAATCCTGCACGATAGGCATAAATACCGATATGACGTAGTAGAGGCTGTTTAGCATCGGCATTACCGCTAGCAAAGTGGTCACGATCCCAAGGAATCGTTGCTCGACTGAAGTAGAGAGCGAAACCTTGTTGGTCTACCACCACTTTTACCGCATTGGGGTTGAACACTTCCTCTTCATCGCGGATCTCTACCGCCAAAGTGGCCATTGGCGCGTTGCACCGGGCAAGGTTATCGGCCACTTGAGAAATGATCGATGGCGGTATCAAAGGCTCATCACCCTGAACATTGACGATAATATGATCATCAGCAATGCCCATCTGTTCAACCACTTCCGCTAAGCGCTCAGTGCCTGATTCGTGCTTGTCTGACGTCATGCACACATCACCACCAAAGGCTCGCACGGCTTGCTCAACCCGTTCATCATCGGTCGCAACGATCACTCGCTCGGCACCCGCTTGAATGGCTTGCTCGTAAACGCGTTGCACCATTGGCTTACCAGCGATATCGGCAAGAGGCTTACCCGGTAAGCGGCTCGATTGATAGCGCGCAGGTATAACGACAGTAAAAGCCATTAGCGCCCCTCATCCATGCTCATTTGGCGAGCTTCAGGTTCGAGCAGGACAGGAATGCCCTCTTTAATTGGGTAAGCAAGTCGATCCAATTTACAAATTAGCTCTTGTTTATCTTTGTCGAACGTTAGCTTTCCCTTACACACTGGGCAAGCAACGATTTCAAGAAGACGATGGTCCATACTGCTCTTTCACCTCTTTAATTTTATTGATGATGTACGCGGCATCCTGTGGCTCAAATTTGGCAGACACGGGCAAATACCACCAGTTGTCCTGCGCAAACTGCGTACATTTTACGGCATCTTTTTCTGTCATGATCAAAGCGTCGCCTTTTGCAGCCAACGCGATTAATTCATCGGCGGAGAAATCTTTGTGATCGGCAAAGCCTTGGCTCATGGTCACTTGCGCACCGAGCTGGGCTAAGGTATTGAAAAATCTTGGTGGATGACCAATTCCGGCCATCGCGATTAAGCGCCCAAGCTCGCCGACTGCGCGACGCTCTCCGGTTGTTAGGTTGACGGCAAGGTCTGGCACCAATTGCATCGACGCTTCACCTGGGTGAGCATTGCCCCCGTTGGTAATAATGGCATCAACGCTTTTCAATCGAGCGGTCGATTCACGCAGCGGCCCTAAAGGCAAAAGTTGTTCGTTACCAAAACGGCGAACACCATCCACGACCACAAACTCTATGTCTCTTTGCAAGGCGTAATGCTGTAACCCATCGTCGGTAATGATGACATCCACGCCTTGTGGTAATAAGGCTTGTACTGCCTCAGACCGAACCGGTGACACGGCAACCGGCGCTCCGGTGCGCTGATAAATAAGCTTAGGTTCATCACCACAATGCTGAGTTAGCGTTGAAGCGTCCACCATCAACGGATAAGACGGCGCTTTCGCGCCGTAGCCCCGTGACACCACACCCGGCGTGTAACCGAGCGCTTGTAAGGTCTCAACCAGCCAGATCACGACCGGCGTTTTGCCGTTGCCACCGGCGGTGATATTACCGACCACCACTATAGGCACAGGCGCTCGATAGCTCTGTTTAACGCCCGACTCGAACTGCTGACGTCGGCGCTGACTGATAACCGCAAACAAACGACTTAGCGGCCACAGAAGCGGCCAAGCTAACCAACGCAGGGGGTGTTGACCAAACCAAATCTGCTCAATCACCGATTAAGCACCAAATTGAATACGGTGAAGCTGCGCATACGCACCGTCTTGGGCCAACAGCTCAGCGTGTGAGCCACGCTCAACAATTTCACCCTCATCAACAACCAGGATTTCATCCGCGTTTTCAATGGTCGACAGTCGGTGCGCAATCACCAACACCGTTTTGTTTTTCTGCAATTCATCGAGTGCGGACTGGATTGCCTTCTCAGATTCAGTATCTAGCGCCGATGTGGCCTCATCCAAGATCAGTACAGGGGCATCACGCAGCAACGCTCGCGCAATGGCGATACGTTGACGTTGACCGCCTGACAAGCTAGTTCCGTTCTCACCAATCACAGTATCTAATCCGTCATCCATGCCTTCAATGAAATCCATCGCGTACGCCAGACGGGCGGCTTCTTCGATTTGCTCGCGGCTGTATTTGTCTTTCGCCGCATAAGCAATGTTGTTGGCAATGGTGTCATTGAACAAGTGCACATTTTGCGACACAAGGGCAAAGTGACTGCGCAGATTGCTTAGGCTGTAATCGCGGATGTCGTGTTCATCAAGCAAGATGGTGCCTGAATCAACGTCGTAAAAACGGGTAAAGAGATTGGCAATAGTACTTTTGCCTGAACCCGAACGGCCCACCAGCGCCACCGTCTTACCCTGCGGGATAGAAAAGCTCACTTGGCTGAGTGCCGGTTTCTCTTTGCCACCATAGGTGAAGGTGACGTCTTTCACTTCAATATCACCGCGGACTTTTTCAGCACTGTATTGACCGGTATCTTTCTCAGTCTCAAGATCCATCAGGCCAAACAAGGTTTGGCTTGCCGCCATACCGCGCTGAAACTCTGAGGTAACGTTAGTGAGAGATTTCAGAGGGCGCATCAAGCCAAACATGGCAGAGAAGATGACCGTAAAGGTGCCCGGCGTCAGGTCAGCACGAATCGAATCGACGCTGGCCAAAAACAGCACCACCACCAATGCCATCGACGCGATCACTTGGATCACCGGGTTGGCGATCGCTTGGGCAGCGACAAGCTTCATCGTCTGTTGACGCATGCGATTACTCACTTCGTCAAAACGCTTGGTTTCCACATCCTGACCGCCATAACTCAATACGACTTTGTGGCCTTTCAGCATCTGCTCCGCCGAAGAGGTGACGTTGCCCATCGCATCTTGCATATTTTTTGAAATACGGCGAAAACGTTTGGAGACCACGCCAATCCCCCATGCCACCACGGGAGCGACGACAAACAAGACTAAGGATAACTGCCAACTGTTCCAAAACATTAGGACGAGTAAGCCAATAATACTCGCGCCTTCACGCACGATACTGACCAACGCGCGGCTGGTTGCACCCGCTACCTGCTCGGAGTCATAGGTAATGCGAGACAGTAAACCACCGGTCGACTCTTTATCAAAAAACGACACCGGCATATGCATAAACTGAGCAAAGATACGGCGACGCATCAACATCACCACATTGCCCGATACCCAACTCAAACAGTAGGTTGAGACGAATCCACTCAAGCCCCTGAGCACCATCATCCCCAAAATAATAAACGGAAGAGTGCGCAAAAAGTTGGAGTCTGCATCACCAAACCCTTCATCGAGCAAAGGCTTGAGCAAGGAGATCATGTAGGTGTCCGCAAAGGCGTTAATGACAAGCGCAATGATCGCGACCACGAGACCCGCTTTGTACAGGCGAATGTATGTCCACAATCGTTTAAACGTGGTCCAGGTGGTTTCATCTTGGTGTTGTGACATAGAAAGGCTTTATTTTTCTTACAATATTGCGGTCATTCTACTCCGTTACGCAGCATCTGCCTATACCATGCCCGGCCTTTGACCTCTCGAATCCCACGGACAAACCACTCGTTTGGATAAAATTTCACCGCTAACTGGCCAAAGGTGCCAGTATCACGCCAATCAATACCACGAATTTGATAGCGTTCCACCACCAATGGGTGTGGCAGTGTCCAGCGCCCTCGATACGCTGACGACGCTAAAGCCAACCTCGGTGAAACGGCGTCGATAAACGCTGGCAAAGACGAGGTCCGGCTGCCATGATGAGGCACTAAGAGGATGTCGGCCTTCAGATGTTGCGGCTCTCGGAGCAATAGCCATTCAGCAATGGCATCAATGTCTCCGGTCAGTAATACCGACGCCTCTGGCGAGCTCACTCGAATAACACAAGAGTGCGGATTGAACGCTCGAGAGACCTTTGTTGGCGGCCATAAGACCTCAAGCGTCAAACGCTGCCACTGTAGGGTTTGACCTTGACGACAGGGCACATCGCCTACGCCATGTTGACTGCTGATGAGTGTCGGTTGCCACTCTGCCACTAATGGCTGCCAACCACCGGCATGATCCCAGTCCATATGGCTGAGAATAAGATAGTCAACACGGCGAATTCCCCGCTTGTAAAGCAGTGGCGTGATGATCTGCTCCGCATAGCTCGAGTCTTGCCAAGCGCTGCCCGTGTCATAAACCAGCGCGGTCTCGCCTTGTCGAATCACAACAGCGAGACCATGCCCGACATCGAGCATCCACATCTCCCATAATGACTTGGGAGCAAATTCTATCCGCCCCATCGCCGACACAGCAAAAATCAGCAACAAGACACGCTTGCGTACCCAGACAGAAGCCAGCGCTAGCAGAGCGATCACTCCGAACAGCATTGCCCAATCGTCTGCGACCCACCACCACAAGTCCCAATGACCCAAAGCATTCGACACCCATTGCAACAACCTATTGATTAACGGCCACAACAACGAACAATCGAATAGCAACTGGGCCAGCAACGCGAGCAGCGTGAGAGGAATGATAATGAACGAAAACAGCGGCACACAGACCAGATTAGTGAGAAACGCGATACGACTGACGCCATCAAAAAACAGTATCGTCAGCGGTGTCATGAAAAGCAGAAAGAAAACCTGCAAGCGCAGCATGCTGCTAAGCGTACCGGTTTGTGCGTAGCGGCTGGAAACAAACACGAAGATGATCGCCACCGCCAGAATCGACATCCAAAAGCTGAGAGACAAAGGCGCGAAAGGGTCAAAGAGTAACAAGATCGCAGTCACCAGACACCACTTGAGCCGCAGCGGCCAATAGCGTTTGACCAGCAGCAGTCCCACGGTCAACAAACACGCCAGTAACGCGCGCTGAGTGGGTAGCGTTAAACCGGCGAGCCAAGCGTAGCAAGTGGCGACGATAAGCCCCAAAATGAGCGGCGCCACGTTTGCCCTAGGCCATAGCATGAATACACCCCGCCCCAACCACCACCCTAGTCCAAACGCGATGCCGATATGCAGGCCAGAAATGGCAATC
Organism: Vibrio sp. R15-SG3-ISO1A; assembly: GCF_059833955.1. Classification (NCBI taxonomy): domain Bacteria; kingdom Pseudomonadati; phylum Pseudomonadota; class Gammaproteobacteria; order Vibrionales; family Vibrionaceae; genus Vibrio; species Vibrio sp. R15-SG3-ISO1A. Next base: position 25,290 of record NZ_JCBDGH010000011.1, on the reverse strand, counting down.
AGGTGGCCAAGCCCGCTGCGCGCCAACTGAGCAGATTGTTCCGAACTTAAATGATGCCGAGCGCCAAAGGTCAACGCTTCAATCAAACCGCGCTGCGAGTATGGCGCTATGGCACGCTCGAGCAAAAGATAGTAATGCGCTCGAAGAGTGGGCAGGCTGCGCACGATAAAATGCGTCTTCGCAGGCGCTACCGCGGTGGCTAACCATCGGCGTGACAACGCCTGCTTTTCAGCATCGAACCCCACCTCATTGAGTAAGCCGACGACAGGCTCTAAGCGCACTTTAACGTCGATTTCATCGCCCGGCAGCAGAGCAATTGGCGATATAAACTGAACTTTCAGTGGCATCAAACTGCGCAATGTTTGGCCATTGATTGATCTAACTACAATTTCGCCTCTAAAGCCGTGACTTATTTGTTTAAAAAAGCTGTCAGCTTTCGCGTTTATGGTAATATCTGGCCCTGCACGGAAGAGCGTTTCTATTTGCTGGTGAATTAAGTGACCATGAAGCATCACTAACAACAGACCGGCATTGATTCCCCACCCGATTCGAAGCACACGAATCCAAATAGAGACCACGAGGAGGCCGACATTAAGGCCACCCCAAATCCAATCTGGCATAGCTGGCCAAATTGCGGCGCTCATGACAGTCGCCGAAAAAGAAGCAAGAGTCCAACAACTGATTAGATAGTGAGCCATAGTCCCCTATGCCAAGAAAATTCATCAAACGCTTTATGCCTGACCATGAGTTAATCAAGCGTCAAAAGGCACTAAAGGTTTTTGGCAACGTGTTGTACAACCCGAATTTGTGGTGTTTGAATCGCCGTTCAGCGGCAGGTGCTTTCGCCGTGGGGTTGTTTATGGCTTTTGTCCCACTACCTAGTCAGATGATCATGTCTGCTGGGTTAGCGATTGCTTGCGGCGTTAACCTGCCACTCTCCGTTGCGCTTGTCTGGATCAGCAACCCAATCACCATGCCGGTGATGTTTTACTTCGCCTACAAAGTGGGCACTTGGGTAATGCATACCCCACCGCAGCGCTTTCACTTTGAACTCTCTTGGGAGTTCATCTTGCAACAGATGAGCACCATTGGCCCACCATTCCTGCTCGGCTGCTTGATCTGCGGGATTGTCTCCGCCATGTTGGGCTATTTTGGCATCAAAGCGCTGTGGCGCTACTCGGTTGTCCGTAGTTGGCAAAAACGAAAGTTCAGAATACCGAGAATGCTGAAAAAATAGCAGATAGAGACCAACGCCTACCCACCCTATTCACACATTCTGATGCAAGGCGTGTTGAATCAAGATGAAAAAAGGACCCGCGGGTCCTTTTTCTGTTCTCACTGTTCGCTTTGCAGGACAAACACAACACCATCGCTACTTCGCACTGAGAACGCTGGCAGGGTGCAGTTTGACCGCCCGAGAAGCGGGATACCAAGTGGCGAGTAAGCTTAGGGTGATGGCCGTCAAAGAGACCAAAGCCACATCAAAGCCGTGAAGTTCAGAGGGAAGGAAATCGACAAAGTAAATGTCGCCAGAAAGAAATTGGTGCCCCGTCAGTGACTCCAGCCCCTGGATCAGAGAGGTCAAATTCCACGCCACGAGTACGCCAAAAATACTGCCAACCACACTACCAAGCACGCCTGAGAAGACACCTTGCCAGACAAAGATCCGACGAACCAATCCATCGGTGGCTCCCATGGTGCGTAAAATCGCGATCTCGGCTGCGCGATCTTTAACGGCCATCATCAGGGTCGAGACGATATTAAAGCTCGCCACACCAATCACCAGCACCATCACCAAATACATAATGGTGCGCACCAATTGAATATCTCGGTACAAAAAGCCGTATTTTTGCTGCCAACTGCGCAAGTAAACATACACATTTAGCGTATTTCCCACTTCGCGCACAATCGCCGTTGCGTCTAGGACATCGCTCACTTTGAGCGCCACCCCAGTCACGGCATTGTCTAAACGGCCATATTCCTGCGCATCCTGAAGCGGAACTAAAATCAGACTGTGGTCAATTTGACCATTCAGTTGCAACGTCCCTGCGATGGTAACTCGCACTCGACGTGGGGTCTGAACCTGTCGACTCGCACCACCCGTAGGAATCATCAGTGTGATGGCTTCACCCGTCTTTGCGCCGAGCGCATCCGCCACACCTTGACCGATAATGGCTTGCTGTTGTCCAGGTTTAAACTCTGCCCAGACTTGCGGGTCAATAAATTCCGCCAAACTGGAAATCCGCGCTTCCGCTTCGGGATCGATGCCTCGCACCTCAAGAGCCTTTAATGCACTGCCTTTTTCCGCCAACGCTGTCATTTTGACAAACGGCGCAGCTGCTTCCACTTTCGGATGTCGCTGAGCGCGCTCAATCACGTTTGGCCACTCGTTGAGTGGGCCGCTCACGCCTTCGAACTCGCCGTGGGAAATCACCGACAAGACGCGATTTTTTAGCTCGCGCTCAAAACCGTTCATTGCAGATAAACCAATGATGATCACTGCTACGCCAACGGCAATGCCAATGGTCGAGGAGATGGAAATAAACGACACCATTTTGTTGCGCTGTTTTGCGCGACTGAATCGACCACCGATAAACAGTGACAAAGAAGACAACACTTACGACTCCTTAATATCGATCAGCAGACCATCTTGCATGTGCAGTTGACGATCCATTTTTGCCGCCAGCTCACCATCGTGGGTCACGACTAAAAAAGCCGTTCCTGATTCACGATTAAGCTCGCGCATTAAATCGTAAATCGCCAGTGCCGTTTTATGGTCAAGGTTACCGGTCGGTTCATCCGCCAAGACCAGATCGGGGCTATTAACCAAGGCGCGCGCAATCGCCACCCGTTGGCGTTCACCACCGGATAACTCCGATGGACGATGGTCGATGCGATGGGTCAAGCCCACTTTGTCCAACAACGCGGCCGCTTTCTGTTTGGCTTCTGACACGGGCATGCCGCCGATCAGCAGTGGCATAGCGACATTTTCTAATGCGCTGAAATCGGCCAAAAGATGATGAAATTGGTAAACAAACCCTAAATGCTGGTTGCGTAATTTCGCTTGTTTGTTAGAGCTCAGATCGGCGAGAGGCTGATCCAAAAATGTCACATGTCCTTCACTGGCGTCATCGAGCGCGCCCAAAATGTGCAGCAAGGTACTTTTCCCCGAACCCGATGTGCCAATGATTGACACTAATTCACCGCGCTCAATATCGAAGCTGACCCCTTTTAACACCTGCGTACTTAACTCGCCCTCTTGATAAGTTTTACACACATGTTCACAACGTAAGAGATTACTCATATCTTAATGCCTCAGCAGGTTTGACCGAGGATGCTCGGTAAGAAGGATACAAGGTCGCCGCTAGGCTAAGCACAATCGCAAGCAGAACCACTAAGAGAATTTGCGGCCAGGAGATAACGATCGGCAGCTCGCCGCCCACCGCAAATAACGCGATACCCGCTGCATCAAGCAACGCATTTAAATTCGTCGCCAGCAGCACACCAAGGCCACCACCAATGAATGCGCCAATGATGCCGCTGCTTGCACCTTGCACCATGAAAACAGCCAAAATGTGATGATTTTGCATGCCTTGCGTTTTTAAGATGGCCACTTCCGACTGTTTTTCCATCACCACCATGATAAGGGCGGAAATAATGTTAAATGCTGCCACACCAACGATTAGGCCTAGCATCAGCCCCATCATGTTTTTTTCCATTCGTACCGCTTGGAACAGTTCCCCACGCTGATCACGCCAATCTTGCCACTGCCACAGCTCTGGTAGAGACTTTTGCCCAAGCTCACTGACGATAAATGGGTCGTCGAAATAGAGTCGCCAGCCTGACATCTCATCACTTTTCATGCGCAGCAGTTTGGCGGCATCGTCAATGTGCACCGTCATCAGTTGGCCATCGATGTCTGATCCTGTGTTAAAGATCCCCGCCACCGTAAACAGACGCTGGCTAGGAATACGACCAAGCGGCGTAAACTGACTGGCGCCAGTGACCATCAGACGCACTTTGTCACCCACCGAGACATCCAACCCTCGCGCCAAGGTTTGGCCAATCAGGATGCGGTAAGCCCCGGTTTGCAGCTCCCCTGCCGAACCCGCGTACAGGTGCGTGGCAATCGAGCGGTCAAGATTCGGGTCGATGCCTACCATCAAGCCAGCACTCAAACTTTCTGCACTTTGAATCACCGCCTCACTCTGAACGATCGGCGTCGGCGCAGAAGACGTAGAAAGCGCACGAACAAACTCAGGCGGCGTATCCGAACGAACAGTATGACCATCACTATTAGAGACGATGGCTTGCGGCAGAACACCAAGGATGCGACTTTTAAGCTGCGACTCAAAACCGTTCATCACCGACAACACCGTCACCAGCGACATCACGCCAATAGTGATGCCCGCGGTCGACATATAAGAGACGAAGCGACTGAACCGGTCACCCGATCGTCCACGTAAATAACGAAGCCCGATAAAGGTCGAGACTGGATGAAACATAAAACCAACCATCAATATTTGATGGCGTTTACTCTACCCATTAATCTGCGTGGATTGTAGTGTTTAATTGCAAAATGGCGGTGAAAATGTGGAATAAACAAAGGCATACCTTGATAAACGCTCTGGTATGACGATAATCAGAAAAAACTCGCAAGGAAAACGCATGTCAGAACAAGAATATTTCACCGTCAATCACGCGCTCGCCATCAATGTCGAGGCTCTAGAGGCAGGTGCTGACTTTCCTTGCTTTGACCAGTTTGAGCGCGAAATTCCCGCCCCCTTTTTAGTGGCGAGTGAATTTAGCCATCTGGATTTACTCAACGATCACGCGCGCAGTGAGCTAAAAAACAGCGATTTCAAACATGTCATTGAACTGCTCGACACGCAGAACTCAAAGCTCAACCTACTGTTGACCTTTATGCTCTCTCAGCAAGATGATCAAGCCCTGCGTTTTCACACCAGCGCATTTGGTGCCAGCCAGTTGACCTATCAAGCCCAAACCGCGCTTGCGCTCAACAGCAAGTTACGTCTGAAACTCTTTTTAGATAGCCCAGCGGCGGCTATCTACTGCTACGGGCACGTCACTCAATGCGAGGCAGACAATAATGGCTACCTCATTACGGTCAAATACGACTTATTACGTGATAGCGACCAAGATCTGCTGATTAAAGCCGCCTTGTTGCAGCAACAAAAGCTGCTGCGCCTACGCTCCATCAATCGAGAAAAATAACGACTGCTATGCCACAACTATCTTTATTGAACTTAGCATCAGCACAAGGTGCTGGGGACAAGAAACGGATTGGTAACCTCAAGGGCGCCAGCTTACCACTTGCGATTGCTGAGTTGGCGAATCAACACTCAGGCCATACACTGTTAGCCGTGCCTGATCCACAAACGGCGCTGAGACTACTACAAGAAATCGAGCAGTTTACTCGCGAGTCGGTCGCCCTCTTCCCCGATTGGGAAACCTTGCCTTACGACAGCTTCTCGCCCCATCAAGAAATCATCTCGGATCGCATAGCGCACCTGTACCAAATGCCAACGCTGAACGCGGGCATCACCATAGTGCCGGTGAACACCTTGCTGCAGCGCCAATCGCCGCGTGAGTTTTTGCTTGCCCACACCTTGATGGTCAAAACTGGAGACTTGTACTCACTCGACAAACTGCGCCTGCAACTCGAGAAGTCCGGCTATCGCCACGTTGAGCAAGTGTTTGGCCCCGGCGAATACGCCAGTCGTGGTTCGATTTTGGACCTCTTCCCTATGGGCTCAAGCGATCCTTACCGAATTGATTTCTTTGATGATGAAATCGACACCATCCGCACCTTCGATCCGGAGAACCAACGCTCGATTGAAGAGCGCAAAGAGATCCGCCTGCTACCAGCGCATGAGTTCCCCACTACCGAAGCCGCGATTGAAGATTTTCGCATCCGCTGGCGTCAGCACTTTGAAGCGCGCCGCGAGCCCGAATCCGTCTACATGCAAGTCTCTAAAGGTACTTGGCCAGCGGGGATAGAGTATTGGCAGCCACTCTTTTTCGATCACACCGAAACCCTGTTTGACTACCTACCAGAAGGCAGCCAACTGTTGACGGTGGGCAATATTGAGCAAGCCATCGATACCTTCTTAAGCGATGTCGACTACCGCTATGATCAGCGCAAAGTCGATCCTTTGCGCCCGTTATTGCCACCACAAGAGTTGTGGCTGAAAAAAGACGAACTGTTTAGCCAGTTTAAGCCCCTTGCCCAAGTCGAGCTCTCTGTCGAGCCCATCACCGCCAAGCAAGGCCGTGCCAACGTTGATATTGAGCCTTTACCCGACCTCTTTGTGCAGCATCAGCACAAAGAACCTTTGGCCGCATTGAGGCATTTCGTCGAACACTATCGCGGTAAGATTGTCTTTTCGGTGGAGTCAGAAGGTCGCCGCGAGGCATTGCTTGAGTTATTGCAACGTATCAAGTTGCGCCCTGAACTTAAGCACAGCTTTTCCGACGCGCTAGAGAGTAAGGACAAACACACCTTAGTCATCGGCGCCTCTGAGCATGGCTTTTTGTTTGGCGATGAGCAAGTCGCTCTCGTCTGTGAAAGCGACTTATTGGGCGATCGCGTCATACAGCGCCGCCGCAAAGATCGCAAAGCCACCAACAGCGATGCGGTCATTCGCAACCTAGCCGAATTGAAAGAGGGTCAACCTGTGGTACACATCGACCACGGGATCGGCCGCTACATCGGTCTGCAAACCCTTGAAGCAGGTGGGATGGTCACTGAATACGTGACGCTAGAGTACCAAAACGAAGCCAAACTTTACGTCCCCGTTGCCTCGCTTAACCTTATTAGCCGCTACTCTGGCGGTGCCGAGGACGGAGCGCCGCTGCATAAACTCGGTGGCGATGCTTGGAGTAAAGCACGGCGTAAAGCCGCAGAGAAAGTGCGTGATGTTGCCGCCGAATTGCTGGATGTTTATGCCAAGCGCGAGCTCAAACCCGGGCATAAATTTGCCCTTGACCGTGAACAATACGCAACGTTTAAAGCGGGCTTTCCATTTGAGGAAACTGACGATCAAGCGATGGCGATCAACGCGGTACTGTCTGACATGTGCCAAGCCAAAGCGATGGATCGTTTGGTCTGTGGTGATGTTGGCTTTGGTAAAACCGAAGTCGCCATGCGTGCGGCGTTTGTTGCCACGGACAACGCCAAGCAAGTTGCGGTGCTCGTACCAACAACCCTACTAGCGCAGCAGCATTTTGAAAACTTCCGTGACCGCTTTGCCAACCTGCCGATTCGCGTTGAAGTGCTGTCGCGCTTTAAAACCGCCAAAGAGCAAAAGCAAGTGCTACAAGATGTCAAAGATGGCAAAGTGGACATTGTGGTCGGTACGCACAAATTGCTCTCAAATGATATTGTCTTCAACGATTTAGGCCTATTGATTGTCGATGAAGAGCACCGCTTTGGTGTGCGTCAAAAAGAGAAAATGAAAGCGATGCGTGCGGATGTCGACATCCTAACGCTGACCGCAACGCCGATCCCTCGAACTTTGAACATGGCGATGAGTGGCATGCGCGATCTATCAATCATTGCCACGCCACCCGCTAGACGCTTAGCCATCAAAACCTTCGTCCGCCAAAGCGACGATGCGACGATTCGAGAGGCCGTGCTGCGTGAAATCATGCGTGGTGGTCAGGTGTACTTCCTGCATAACCAAGTCGAGACCATCGACAAAGTGGCGGCGGATCTTGAAAAGCTCATCCCAGAAGCGCGTATCACCACAGCACACGGTCAAATGCGTGAGCGCGAGCTTGAGCGCATCATGAATGACTTCTACCATCAGCGCTTCAACGTCTTAGTCTGCACCACCATCATTGAAACTGGTATCGACGTCCCGACAGCCAACACCATCATCATGGACCGCGCGGACAACCTAGGTCTTGCGCAGTTGCACCAATTACGCGGCCGCGTCGGACGTTCGCATCACCAAGCGTACGCCTACTTGCTGACCCCTCACCCTAAAGCCATGACCAAGGACGCCGTCAAACGTCTTGAAGCCATCGCCTCGCTGGAGGATTTGGGCGCAGGCTTCACCCTTGCCACCCATGACTTAGAGATCCGCGGTGCAGGTGAATTGCTGGGTGATGAGCAAAGTGGCCAAATTCAATCGGTTGGCTTTACTCTCTACATGGAAATGCTCGAACAAGCGGTCGAGGCACTCAAGGAGGGCAAAGAGCCTTCGTTGGATGATCTACTGCGCGAGCAAACCGAAGTGGAAATGCGTCTACCCGCCTTGCTGCCGGATGATTACTTGCCTGACGTTAATACTCGCCTGTCGATGTACAAACAGATCGCCAGCGTCAGCAGTCAAGATGAGTTAGATGAGCTAAAAGTTGAGCTGATAGACCGTTTTGGTCCACTGCCCGATGCCACCAAAAACCTGCTTTCAGTAGCCGCGTTAAAAATTGAAGCGGCGCAACTCAAAGTGAAGAAGATCGAAGCCCATGAAAAAGGTGGTTTTATCGAGTTCTATCCGGATGCTGACATTAACCCCGTCTATCTGGTTAAACTACTGCAATCACAACCGCAAAAATTCGCAATGGATGGCCCAACCAAATTCAAGTTTACGCTACCATTAGTCGACAGACGCAAGCGAATTCTGTTTGTTAGTGATATGCTAGGCGAATTCAAGCAAAATCGACTGCCCTAAGCGTTAGGTATCAGGGCTTGAATTAAGAAACAGCAATGCGCGCCGCTTGCGGACTATGAACAATTTTGAGGTACACGCTACCTCTTCAATGGAGTTGGAATGAAAAAGCTGATTACCCTGCTGCTTTTTTTCGTCGCGATGCCTTCTTGGGCCGAGCGTCAATTTGATATTGAAGTGATCATCTTTAAACGTGCCGTCAATCCAGAAATGACTGCGGAATCTTGGCCGAATAACCCGCCAGAGATCAGTCTTGAGCGCGCGGGCAAATTTTCTGATGCCAGTTTCAGAGCCAGTAAGCAGGTCACGTTACTGCCTTACTCACAGTATGAACTTGGTGAGCAAGTGCAAAAGCTGAAACGTCACGCGGGCTTTGATGTACTAATGCACACCGCTTGGCGTCAAGGCGACCAAGGCCGTTTCGGTGCGCCGGTGTTTCACATTCAAGCAGGAAAAGATTACTCCAATCAGTTTAATGTTGATGGTTCACCTGCAGGCAGTAATGCCACCTCCAGTGTCATTGATGGGGTAACCGAAGAGAGTATTCCAGCGCCGCTGTTTGAACTCGACGGTACGTTTCAAGTGTATGTTGAGCATTACCTTTACGCCGATGTCGAGCTGGATTTAAAAGCGCCAAGCGTACGTGAAGTGGTTCTCGATGCACCGATCCAAGCCAACGCTGGCACGCAAGACGCCACACAAGGTAGTATGCAAGATAATGCTGTAGTCCAAGCGGGCTTGATGGAAGACATCACGCCAACCGTCGAAACCCAGGCTTTCTTGAAGTCTTACCGTTTCGACCAAAAGCGCCGCATGCGCAGTACCGAAACACACTACTTAGATCACCCTCTCATGGGCGTGATTATCCAAGTTCGCCGCGTCGCGCAGTAATCTTGTCAGCCCTCCTCGCGAGGGCTGTTGTTTATGTCGCCCGATTACCAAATCATCACCCCGAACCTGCGACTTGGCTTGATTGACGCTGAGCATGCTGAGGTGTTTCAACATCTGATTGTGCACTCTGCCAGCCTGCACCAATGGATTGACTGGTGCCACCCCGAGTTCTCCCTAGAGGACGCAGAAGCCTTCTTGTTGCAAACCCGACTCAACTGGGTGAAATCTCAAGCCTACGGTTTTGGCGTGTTCCAACGCGCAACCGGCGCTTTGGTGGGCATGGTCGCCATCAATGAGCTCTACCACACCTTCAACATGGCGAGTCTCGGTTATTGGATAGCCGATGAGTTCCAAGGCAAGGGCATCGGCCAAGAAGCGCTCAATGCGCTGGTGGAGTTCTGCTTCGCCCAACTCAAACTGACCCGTGTCGAAATCGTCTGCGACCCAGACAACCTCCCCAGTCAACACCTCGCCATTAAATGCGGCGCAACACTGGAAGCTCGGGCGAAAAATCGCTTTGTCTTTCAAGGTCAGCCCAAAGAGGGGTTGGTGTTTTCGATGATTCCAGGTTGAGTTTAACCTCATCATAAAAGCAGTTAATTATTGATTAGCCAATAACTTACGCCAAATTCGTGTCAGGCGTCAGACTCTTTGTCCTAGGTTGAGCCATAAACTGTGGCATGATTATTCCTTTATCTATGAAAGGAAATCTAAGAATGGAATCGATATTTTCGTTTAAATCTATGCTCACTCCAAAGCTAGTCACCGGACTTTACTGGTTGCTGCTTCTCATTGCGATCATCTCTGGCATTGGAACCATGTTTAGTGGATACGGCGGTGTGACGTTTCAAACCTTTATGCTGGGATTGCTAACGATGATTGGCGGGGCGATTGGGGCTCGTATTTGGTGTGAATTGATGATTGTTATCTTCAAGATCAACGAAAATTTGCAGGCACTAAAAGAGGCAAAAGAAGAATCAAACGTCTAACACTGATTCGTTGAGTTCAAAACCGTATAAGAGAAGAGCGCCAATCGGCGCTCTTCTTGTTTTGATCAATGAAGCTTAAGGTTGGGTCTCAAAACGCGGTTGATGCGGCCCATGAGGATGATGAGCGCGGTTTTGAACATCCCGTGTAGTGCCATTTGGTGTAGGCGGTAGAGCGAAATGTAAACTACGCGAGCGATACGGCCTTCCACCATCATTGAGCCTTTGGTGAGGTTGCCCATTAGGCTACCAACGGTCGAGAAGCGGCTGAGAGATACCAGTGAACCTTTGTCTTTGTAGACATAAGGCTTGAGCTCTCGGCCGTTCATCTTCGCCACAATATTGGAAAACGCGCAGCTCGCCATTTGGTGTGCAGCCTGGGCACGAGGTGGCACAAACGAGCCGTCTTCTTGCGTGCATTGCGCGAGATCGCCAATCACGAAAATGTCATCGTCACGCGTCGTTTGCAAGGTGCTTTTCACCACCAATTGGTTGATGCGGTTAGTCTCTAAGCCTGCAATGTCTTTAATGAAATCTGGCGCTTTGATGCCCGCAGCCCAAACCATGATTTGCGCTGGGATTTTGTCGCCCTCTTTGGTCACTAGGCCATCTTTTTCCGCTTTGGTCACCATAGTCGCGGTGCGCACGTTGACGCCAAGCTTAGTCAACTCTTGATGGGCAGCACTTGAAATGCGTGGCGGCAGAGCCGGAAGAATACGCTCACCCGCTTCAACAAGGTTGACGTTGAGCTTGCTTGAGTCCAAGTCACCAAAACCATAAGTGCGCAACTCTTTCACTGCATTGTGCAGCTCAGCAGAAAGTTCAACACCGGTTGCACCTGCACCTACGATCGCGATATCCACGGTGCCTTGACCATTTTTCGCGTGCAGCTTTAAGAATTCATTGTTCATTTCGGTGCGGAAACGGTGCGCTTGCTCTGGGCTATCGAGGAAGATGCAGTTGTCACGCACGCCCGGGGTGTTGAAGTCATTGGAGGTAGAACCAATGGCCATCACCAGAAGATCGTACTCAAGCTCACGCGTTGGCATCAGCAGTTCGCCATGCTCATCTTTCAGCTCGTGCAGTGTGATCACTTTACGCTCGCGGTCAATGTCTTTGAGCGCACCCATTTGGAAATCAAAGTGGTGATTTTTGGCGTGCGCACGGTAGCTTAGCGCGTCCACACCTTCATCCAGTGAACCTGTCGCAACTTCATGCAGCAAGGGTTTCCACAAGTGGCTTGCCTTACGGTCAACCAAGGTGACTTGCGCACGGCCTTTACGGCCCAATGTACGACCCAGTTTGGTAGCAAGCTCCAGGCCGCCTGCACCACCGCCTACAACGATAATTCGTGTCACAATAACGTTCCTCTAAATATAAATAATCATGATTCGAGCCGATTACTCAGCTCGAGAAAATTCTCTCTTGCCATGCGGTTACTCACCCTAACCGGTGCGTGATTCGCACTCTGGCATGACGTTTTCGGATATGAGGCTTGTTATTGGCGTTCAATAGCGGGCATTTTTGCCGCTCAACTCGTTTTTTGGGGCAAGTTTTTTACTTGCTCTCAATTTTTTTTGATATTTATCAAAAAATTTATAGTTAAGTCATTATATAGGGCAAAATCCGCCACGCAACAGGAGAATGTGATTATCTCACTTAACTTTGTAGGGATTAATGACAAGTGGTGACAAAAAGAGCGACAGGCATAAACCCTGTCGCTCTTGATGGTTAAGTGCTCGCGATGATTAGCGTTGTTTGAACGCTTTCATCGTCTGAAGGTGTTGAGAGATCTTTTTGAATTTGTGGCTCTGGGTGTCGTCCCAAATGATTTCGTAATACGGCGCTAACGCCTCGGCGGTTTGACTGTTGTCGTGAATTTCATCCTCTTTAGAGAGGATCACCAAACACTGGCCCGCATTTTTACTGCGAAACTCTGACACACATTTGGTCGCAATGTCTTCATACTCTTCAGGGCGGTCGATCCGGCCCTGCATGGTGCGCTCAGGATGAAGATTAGGATTAAACATCACCTGCTTGATGCCACACAAAAATCCAATACGCTCTGACCAATAGGCACCAAGACCCACACCGCAGATCAGTGGAGAGGTATCCTCCGACTGTTCAATCACTTTGTGCACTTCTTTGAGTAGATGCTGCATATCGTGTTTCGGGTGCAATGTGCTGTAGTTAATGAAACGAACATCGTCATCAATAAACTGCAACTGTAAGACTTTTTCGTGGTTACCTGGGCTTGTGGAGTCAAAGCCATGCAAATAAATAATCATTCTAATTCCCTCGAACCTAATACTTCCAACTCTACCACGACCAAATCTACCAGAAATAGTAGGGTTAACTTTTACTTTATCGTTGCAAAACCACTAAACAGTGATCTTAGCTACAAAATAAGCCTTCAAGCCGGGTCGCCTCGGTCAAATATTGCTCTTCCCCCCACAACTGGTAAGCGAGAAGATACCAAAGCATGGCCATCATTTTTGCTCTGGGCTGCCAAGCCATGACGCCTTCGACCCAATCATCAATACCGTCTACCCCTCGTTTTTGACAGTAGCGAAATACTGCATCTTGAGGGTCGTGCTGACACACGTCGATACTGAGTGTCAGATCCAGCCTAGGATCAGCGATGCATGCGTATTCCCAATCGATCACCGTGATGCCTTGCGTGGTGCGTACCATGTTGTACCCAGCCAAATCAAAATGACACAGTACATGGCCGACATCCGCCAGACTGGGCGCACGGCGCCACGTTTCGTACACGCCACGAATCGAGTCCGATTTGAGCGTGTCGTCAATCAATATCCAGTAATGATCAACCCGTGCCGTATAGTTAAACGGCGCGACGGGAATACGTTGTGTGTTGGCTTGATGAACGCTCACCATGGTATCGAGCAGATCATCAAACGACAGGCCGTCTCTCAGCGGAATACCCTCGATCCAATCCACCAACAGCCCTTGTTCACAAATGTAATGCGGCTTAGGTGCGATGGGATTGTGTTCGAGTGCAGAGAGGATTTGATACTCTTGAAAGCGCGAAATGGAAAACGCTTTGGTGATGGGCGTATTCGGGCGCCATACGTAGGCGCCGCGATGAGTGACCACTTTCCAACAACGGTTGGTCAGCCCGCCTGTCAACGTTTGAGCGTATTGGGCGGGCTCAGGGAAGAACGGATTGAGCGCAGTCAAAGAGCGATCAAGTTGACACGCTTCATGCCAAGACATCCTGGCCATAGATCACCTCTTCCCTTGTCATTACATACCTAGAAAGCTTTTTGACTCTTGTTTGCGGATCTCAGTCTCGTCTGCCCACTCAATCAAACCCGTTTCCAGATCCATCAGGCGCATGGTCATTTTGTAGTAGACGTCTTTATCACTACCGGCATTTTTGGCGATGCTCGACAGGTTACCGTACAACATGTATTGCGCCCCAACCATTTTACCGAACTGGATGGCGGTACTTTGGTTAACGAGTTCGTCGTTGTTTTGGAAGTTCAACTGTTCACGCACCGATTCCACGCGATCCATATCCACAAAGCGGAATTTGCCTGAGTTGAGCATCTTAGTGCTGATGGTGTCGGTAATGGATTCAGTATCGATGTGCTCACTGGTTTTGTTTTTGATGCGCTCAACAAAAACAATAGGACGCGCATCACGTGTGATGGCCGCCACCGAGCCTGACATCATCATGCTATCGACCATTTCACCGGCAATTTTTTGCAAGTCAGTGGAACCAAAATCAATGGTGGTGGTTTCAACCGCTTGCGCGTCACCATAACTCACTTTGTTCGAACAGCCGCCGAGAATCACAGCCAAGCCAAGTAATGCTATTACACTTTTCTTCATTTCTTGGTTCCTCATAAACCTTGAATTGTCATTAATTTATTGATTATTTTCACGAATTTGTAAACGGAAATGTTTGCCATTCGGGTTCACCGACACCTCAGACAAGGCCACCGTTTCCGTCCCGCGTAAGATGGATTGACGCCAAGGGCTAAGCTTAGTGTTGACCTCCAAGCCATTGTCGTCATACCAATAAAAGCGATACAGTACATTGAGATCACCTTTCGACTGGTTGGTCATACGCACAACCCCACGTGCATGCCCTTCTACCTCTGTTGTGGCGATGTCTTCAATTTTTAGATTGCCGGCTAAGACGTTATCGCCAAAGAGCACTTTGTGTGTCTCTCCATCGATTCTAAGACCTGCTGTGTTGTCTGCGCATCCGATCAGCGCCGTGGCCGCGAGGGCCGCAATAAGCCATTTTTTCATCGTATACTTCCTAGTTGTTTATGCCATATTGTAGCATTCTCTCCCTGACGAGAGATCCACACCAGTACGGTGCGCCCCGCCGCGATATCAAACGGGTAGTCTTGGTTATTCACCCGAATAATCTGCGTTCCGGGTTCGACCACACGACTGCTGCTCGCAACATGACCCGGTAACGTTAACCAACTGCGGGTATCGGGTTGCTCGGTGAGCGTGTTCCAAATATTAAATACGAGATTGCCGACGTCATCGCCTTGTGTGGCTTCTTTTCGCAATTGATCTTTTGCCCAAACGCGCAATGCTTGACGGATCACCATCGCAGTAATACGTTCCGATAAATCACGTTGGGCCATCGCATTGACATCGGTCAAGCGCGATTCCTTGAGCGGCGCTTGATTCAATGTAAGCGGTGTAAATCGCTCTGGCGAAGCAGGCGGGTAATACGGCAGAGCGATAGTATAGAAGGCCACATTGTTGCGACTGTCATACAAAGGCAAAGATTGCTTCCAACCTTGCAACGCCGTCACTATGCCTTGTTCATCGAGCACGATGACGCGCGCTTTGTCGCTCTCTAACAAACTGGCTTTACCGTATCGCTGCTCTAATTTAATCAGGTCTTCTTTCATGCTAAGGCGCGTCGCAACGCGCATGGTGCCATCTATGATTTGCTGATTGTCTGGCGCCACCGCGAGCGCGCGTCGATAGTCCACATAGGCGGCATTGAGGTCATTGTCTGCTTCATAAAGCAGTGCCGACAGATACAACAAATAGGCATTTTGCACCGCCGCCAAGGTTTTTCCGGCATCAGGGTAGTTCGACAGCACGCTGCCTAAATTGGGAGATAAGCCCTGCGCTTGCATATTGCTTTGCGCTTTCGCTAACTCTTTTTCACGCTCTTGCTTGGCACGCTCTTGGACTTGATTGGCGCGGCGCATCTCAATCAACGCCCCTTCCAGTTGGTTTTGCTGTAGATAATTGAGACCAAGATAGAGGTGAAGAAAGCCCAACTCATAATCTGCGGGCTGATATTCGTTGAGATTGTCGTTCACCGCGAGTGAACTAACGCTAGTCAGAGTTTCAGTGACCGACACCGTAGCTCTATCTTGCTGAGCGCGAACGGCTTGGTCACTCAACTCAAACGCTGCTTTACTATCGCTGTAGGTTTGATTGAGAAAGTGCACGCGCCCCTTTTCAAGGTTATCGAGAATATCGCCCGCCACAAAGTCAGGCAGCGCTTCTTGTGCGCGCTGATAATCCCCTCGCTGCACCGCTTGATACACATCAGCATTTTGTGCGCTGTAATGGCTAAACAGGTTGCCAGCCGACATATTGGCACACGCCGTGATAACAAGGGTACTGGCGAGTAATGCACAACGTTGAATGTGGATGGTGAGTTGATTCGTAAAACGCACTCCAAGCCTCAAATCAGAATTTCAGATACCGATCTCACCGACATAAATATCAGTGAGACCTGCTCTCTGACACAAAGCGACGCAAAAAGTTCGCTTTGTGTCATGACTGTATCGCGTCGATTAACTCATCAACATCGGGCCAAGTGGACGGCCGCCGACTAAGTGCATGTGAATGTGGTAGACCTCTTGGCCGCCGTGCGCGTTACAGTTAACGATCAGGCGGTAACCCTCTTCATCAATCCCCTCTTCTTTGGCCAACTTGCGAGCCACAGTAAATAGGCGCCCCATGACCGCTTCATCGGCCTCTGTGACATCGTTCACCGTTGGGATAAGAGTATTAGGAATGATCAAAATATGGCTCGGCGCGCGAGGGTTGATATCACGAAACGCGGTAACCAAATCATCTTGATAAACCACATCGGCCGGGATCTCTTTGCGAATGATTTTACTGAAAATGGTTTCTTCAGCCATGAAGCTCTCCAGAAGGTATCGTTGAATTTTAATGCCATCGAGTATGCGTCAAGCAAATCGAGATCACAATAAAAACAGTGTTCACATCATGTTGTGAGCATTTTATTGATACACATTTTCATTTTTGTATTGTGCGTCATAAAATGTGTGTCTCACTCTCCATACAATCAAACTCTTTTTGCTATTTATAGCGTTATAGTTTGAATTTTTGCCATAGTTAGGGAGAGATCTATGAAAGGCTCAGTGATAAGAAGAATGTACGCTGGCTTTGCACTGATCATTGTGATGTTCATCGTATCCACCATGATGACGTTGAACGGAATGCAGCAAATCCAATCCAATTTTGAGAGTGTCTCCAACACCTCACTACCTCTTGTTTCCAAAGCCAACGAAACCAGTGTCTCTCTGCTTTCTGCGGATAAGCTTTTCAAAGATTTTCTGACCACTCAGAGCTTTGAGCGCATGGAACAAATCGAAAGCCAATTCGACCAAGCACGTGTTGAATACAATCAAACCTTAGCTGCCCTTGAAAAGGCCAGTGCAAGCAAGCCAGAATTGGTCGCCAGCATGGCGGATCTTAAAGAGAAAGAGAGCAGTTACTTCGGAGAAGCCAAGCAAGCGATGGAAAACTATCGCTCGATGTTTGAGTCTCAAGCGCAAGTACAACAATCTTCTCGCCGTTTCCAACGCTTGCACTCTGAGTTGAGTGTCGGGATGAAAGAGTACGTCGATGACCAAAGCAGCATTTCAGTCAAAGTGATGGCGAAAAGCTACTTCATTAAGCTGAAAGACGCCGAAGTGATCACTTCTGACGCGCTCGCAAGTTCAGACACTGCGTTCGTAGCAGAAGCCGTTGCGAAAAACAAAAAAGCCGTAACGCACTTGAACTATGCCTACAACGGCCTATCCAATCAAATGCCTGAGTTGAAAAAAGCCTTTGATGAGTCGGTCAAGCAGTTCACGCTCGACATCGGTCAAAAAGGCGGTGTCCTTGATCAACACAGCAATTACCTCGTGGCAAAAGACGCGCTCTACGCCAACATTGCGAGCCTGACTGAGCAAGTGGATGCGACCATGGCGCTGCTGGCTACCTACAGCGAAGCGGCCCAAGCGGGTCTCAATGCCTCACTGGTTGAAGCAGAGCAAGTCTACAATCAAGGCAAAATTCGTTCACTGTTGATTGGTGCCATCGTGATTGCACTGGCATTGGGCATCGGTTACCACATCGCTCACAGTGTCCGCGAGCCACTCACGCGTATTCTTAGCACCTTGGAATACCTCACCAAAGGTGACATGACACACCGTATCGAAATCCGTTACAACAATGAGTTCAGCCGCGTCAGCGGTCACATCAACTCGTTGGCGGACAACCTGCACAATATCTTGGTGAAGCTCAATGATGCCTCGGATAACTTAACCAATACCGCTCGCACCAACCAAGAGACCTCTTCTCAAGCGCAATCGCAGCTTAATCAGCAGCGTGAACAAACGGCCAACGTCGCCACCGCGATGACTGAAATGGCCCACTCCGTTCAGGAAGTGGCCCAAAGTGCGCAAAGCTCGCAGAAGATGGTTGAGCAAGTGGAGTCGGCGTCGGAATCTGGTCGTCAAATCATGGGCACTAACATCACCACCATCAATCAGCTTGAGACACGTCTAACGGAATCCGTTGATGCGGTGAAAGATCTGCAAACCATGAGTAGCCAGATTGGCAGCATTTTGGATGTGATTCGCAACATTGCTGAGCAAACCAACTTACTTGCGCTCAACGCGGCGATTGAAGCGGCGCGCGCAGGCGACCAAGGCCGAGGCTTTGCGGTGGTGGCAGACGAGGTTCGCGTGCTTGCGCAGCGCACTACTGAGTCCACCAGCGAAATTGAAAACATGATCAGTAACTTGCAATCGAGTTCTGCGTCAGCCAACCAAGTCATTCAAAGCTGCATGGACGATATGGAGCTGTCGGTTGAACAAGCGTCCAACGCCAACAGTGCAATGGAAGAAATTCAGGGCTTGATCATGGAGATCAGCCAGATGAGTGGACACATTTCTCAAGCCGCAGCAGAGCAAAGTGAAACCACCTCAGACATTGCAAGAAACATTGAAGAGATTAACCTTATCGCCGACACCAGCTATCAGGCGATGGCGCAAATCGCTCAAACCAGCCATGACTTAAGTCAGCTTGCTGGTCAGCAAGGCGAACTGGTGCATCGATTCAAGCTGTAACGTAAAGATACGGTAAATTATTGACAGAGGGCGACCAATTATAGCGGTTGCCCTTGTTTTTTCGGCAGATTGTCATTATATCGTGATTAGGCCTCACCCTTTTACTCTCCTTTTTGTGGGCCTGACATGAGGAATAACTATGACAATTCATGTTGGCATCATCGACCAAGACCCGATTCGCTTGGTCACCCCCCTATTAGATAATCGCAGCATCAGTAACCACATCGTCTTTATTGGCGTCAATGCCCAGCGCACCCTATTCGACAGACTGAGTCGTGTCTTGGCTAAGCGTGAGATTCACTCAGAGTTCTATGAAATTCCTGACGTTACTAATCCGTCTGAGATAAAGAAAACCGTTGCGGAACTGGCAGAGCGCCTTAAGCAAAGTGGTGAAGATGTGCGCCTTAACGCCAGCTGCGGTCTGCGCCATCGACTCCTGTCGGTTTACGAAGTGTTTCGCACCTTTCATTGGCCAATTTTTGTGGTTGAGCCCAACAGTGATCGCGTCTGCTGGCTCTACCCTGATGGCGTAGAAGACACGCAACTGCAAGATTGGATCACCATTGACGATTACCTTACGGTATTTGGCGCGCGCGGCGAATTTAGCCAACAAATGTTGCCGCCTCAGTTAGACCAAAAACTCTATGAGTTGGGTGAGCGCTGGGCGAGTAACGCCTTAGAACTTGGCCCTGGCCTTGCGACACTCAACTATCTCGCCACGACATGCCGCAAAGAACAGATCCTCAGTGTAGAGTTGTCGGAGAAGCAGCAAGGCTATCGTGAGCTCAAGATGCTGATCGAGGATTTGGTGGATGCCAACATCGCAACGTATGAGAACGGTGTGCTTACCTTTGCCAATGAAGATGCAAGACGCTTCTCCAACGGGGAGTGGCTGGAAACCCTAGTCCACAGCACGGTGCGCCAGATTCAACACAGCATGCCAACGATTCAAGATCACTCACTTAATGTGCAGGTGTATCGTGAGCTCGGTGAGCGTGAAGTGCGCAATGAGCTGGATGTCGCCTGCGTCGTCAACAACAAGCTCCATATCATCGAGTGTAAGACCAAAGGTATGCGTGATGATGGCGATGACACCTTATACAAACTCGAATCGTTAAGAGACTTGCTCGGCGGCTTACAGGCACGCGCCATGCTCGTCAGCTTTAGACCGCTGCGCTACAACGACATCACCCGAGCAGAAGACTTGGGCCTCGCGTTAATCGGCCCTGATGAGCTCAAAGACTTGAAAACCCATCTTACGACATGGTTTCAAGCCGCTGGAGGCATTGACGGACTCGATCTTAAGACAGGAGTAAACAGCCCTGCGGCTCGTTAAGCACGATTCTTGATACCAATGACACAAAAGCCGCGATGACAATCGCGGCTTTTTGCTTACTTAAGGTCGGCAGCGAGATTAGCTGTCGTCTTCGGTAAAATTGGTCGGTAGAGTTTGCTTCATCTGATTCCAGATCTGCGCGCTCTCCATCCCGTAATGACGCACAACCACCAAAATTTGTTCGCGGTTGCCCGTTTCGCATACCTCCAACAAATCACGGTAGAACTTGAGCGCTAAACCACGCGCCTGAGCACTTGAGAAGTAGTAGCTACCCACACGATCGTAAAGCTTCTTCAATCCATTAAAGATCAAGCCGTAAATCTGGTTACCTGAGTGGAAAGCGAGACGCTGGAAAAGCATGTAATCGTAGTAATTAAACGTTTTCGCAATCAACGTCGCTTGGCGTTTCTGCTCATCTTTTTCACCATCGTCTTTCACGTGTTGCAGAATCTTGTCTGAATACGGCGAGGAGGCAATAAAAGCATCCCAAGAGTCGGCCGCGAGCAAGGCTTCACAAGAGTCGATCACATTGTGAATGGTACGCTCTGAACTCTCTTTGTTTACTTTGAACGCATAGCGCATGAAGATAGGTGAGATGTTTGTACGTGCCGCAAGCAAATCTTCTACGATAGAGGTTGCGTTTTCAGCATCGAGCGTCATCAATGTATCAAGAATGTGTAACCCGGACGTTTCCATAAACTGGTTTACTTTAGTCGGCTTACCATGCTGAATGGTTAACCAACCATCACGAGCCAATCTTTGTAATACCTCACGCAACGTCGTACGTGTTACACCAATGAGTTCAGAGAGCTCTCGTTCGGCTGGGAGAATCGAACCCGGAGGGAAGCGCCCTTTCCAAATACTTTCGATAATGTATTTCTCTGCAAATCCTGCGGGACTCTTTGCCTTGATGACCATTAATTACTGTTCCAATTTTATATTTATCTGGGTCGAATGGAACTCATCATACCACTAGTTTTTGCCTAGCGAAAACAAACCACCAGTAAACGTGGCATGGATGCCATATAGAGCATTAACTCTAATTTGTTTTGGCGGTTTTAAGTGGTGTGGGGATTGTCAAAACCAATAAATTTTAACTTTACCTAACCTCACTTTCTCTGAGGCCTTATGAGTACTGCATTAATCACACAATATGAGTTTTTATTTTTGAAACTAACATTGTTATTTTTATGCAATATAATCCCACATTGTTGCTTATCAATTCAACTAAATGGCTAACTGCCATCAATTGCTGATTTTCACAACTATTATGCAAGCGTTACGTAACTTTGATCGCGTTTTTGAATAAAAGTGGACGGATACATTTATCAGATATCACTTAATCATTGACTAACAAGTTATCAACGGTAGAGTGGCGACCGAAGTAAGGAGTGCTTGTCTTTCTCAGGGAGTGACTTGGCAAGACCACATATTGATACTCAGGATGTTGTTTTTCTAAGTCGCTGTTGATTTGGCGTTACACGGCTGGACTATCTGCGCATGAGCCATCTGCGCATGACCCGCTGCGACGCCTACATTGAATTCGGGCACGTCTGTGTTAATTCAGTACAACAATAAAGAGTATTAATGTCATGCCGATGTCACTCGGAAACGCCTTCATCAAGAACTTTCTTGGTAAGGCACCGGATTGGTACAAAGTTGCCATCATAGCCTTCCTCATCATCAACCCGCTTGTGTTCTTTTTCATCGATCCTTTTGTCGCAGGCTGGTTGTTGGTCGCAGAGTTTATTTTCACCCTTGCAATGGCACTGAAGTGTTACCCGCTGCAACCCGGTGGTTTATTGGCCATTGAAGCCATCGCCATTGGCATGACCAGTGCGGATCAAGTCAAGCATGAGCTTGTCGCGAATATCGAAGTGTTGCTACTGCTGGTCTTTATGGTCGCAGGTATCTACTTCATGAAGCAGCTTTTGCTGTTTATCTTTACCAAAATTCTGCTCGGTATTCAGTCTAAAAGCATGTTGTCGCTGGCGTTCTGTTTCGCCGCAGCGTTCTTATCTGCTTTCTTAGATGCATTAACGGTGATCGCTGTTGTCATCAGTGTCGCAGTTGGCTTCTACGCGATTTACCACAAAGTTGCCTCCGGTCAGGGTGGTCACGCGACCCATGACCATACGTCAGATGATCATCTTAACGATCTTACACGTGATGACTTAGAGAACTACCGCGCCTTCTTGCGTTCGCTGCTCATGCACGCAGGGGTGGGTACGGCACTCGGTGGCGTGATGACCATGGTGGGTGAGCCGCAAAACTTGATCATTGCTGATCAGGCTGGCTGGCAGTTTGGTGAGTTTATTGTTCGCATGTTACCCGTTACTCTACCTGTGTTGATTTGTGGTCTCGCAACGTGTGTGCTCGTCGAAAAAATGAAAGTCTTCGGCTATGGCGCCCGCCTGCCTGACACGGTGCGTCAGATTCTGGTTGATTACGACAACGAAGAGCGTAAAAAGCGCACCAAACAAGATGTGGCTAAGCTTTGGGTTCAAGGTGTTATCGCGGTATGGCTGATTGTCGGCCTTGCGCTCCACCTCGCGGCGGTGGGCCTCATCGGCCTGTCGGTCATCATTCTGGCTACTGCGTTTACGGGCGTGATTGAAGAGCACTCGCTAGGTAAAGCCTTCGAAGAGGCCCTACCCTTTACCGCGCTTTTGACGGTGTTCTTCTCAATTGTTGCTGTCATCATCGACCAAGAGCTATTCAAGCCGGTGATTGATGCGGTGTTGCACGTCGAAGATAAAGGCACCCAACTGGCGCTCTTCTATGTCGCTAACGGACTGCTTTCGATGGTGTCTGATAATGTATTCGTCGGCACGGTCTACATTACCGAAGTGGGTACGGCGTTGATGGAAGGCGTGATCAATCGTGACCAGTTTGACCTGCTCGCAGTAGCGATCAATACGGGCACCAACTTGCCATCGGTTGCCACCCCGAACGGTCAAGCTGCCTTCTTGTTCTTGTTGACCTCAACGCTGGCACCTTTGATTCGTTTGTCCTACGGTCGCATGGTTATCATGGCACTGCCCTACACGATAGTGCTGGCGTTAGTTGGCTTTGCCGGTATTGTCTTCCTGCTTGAGCCAATGACCGCGTGGTTCTATGAAGCAGGCTGGATCACGCATCACTCAGCAGAAATTATGCATGCGGTGACCAAAGGTCACTAATCAGCATCACGTTTGAATAATTTTTTATTGCGATAGAAACTTTTACACGCTAAAAAGCTCTGATTAGTCAGAGCTTTTTTCTTTTCTTTGTTAGGGATATTTCATTACTTATGCTTTCTTCGATTAAACAGTTTTCTCAGGGACGATTTGCTTGGCTACTGCTGTTTGGCTTGATTGTCGCACTAGAGTTGTGTGCACTGTTCTTCCAGCACGGAATGGGCTTGGCGCCGTGTGTGATGTGTATTTATGAGCGCATCGCCATGCTTGGCATCGCGGCCGCAGCGCTGATTGGTGCCATCAATCCACGTGTTGCTGTATTGCGTTGGTTAGGGCTCGCAGCGTGGGGCGGCAGTGCTTATAAAGGACTCATGCTGTCACTAGAACACGTGGATTACCAGTTTAACCCTTCGCCGTTCTACACCTGTGATCTGTTTGTTCAATTCCCTGACTGGGCACCGCTCAATCAATGGGCGCCTTGGATGTTTGAAGCTTATGGGGATTGCAGCAAAATCGTATGGCAGTTTTTGACGCTCTCCATGCCACAGTGGCTCGTAGTTATCTTTGCTGCAAACCTGCTCGCGCTTGGTGTCATTGTTCTCTCTCAGTTTGCCAAAGATAAATAACGCTTGGTACTCACTCTGCACGCATGGGTAAAAAAATGGCTTCCAAACGGAAGCCATTTTTTTATGAGTCGTCTTTGCCGGCGCGACGCTGACTATGCCTCGAGAAACAATATGCAAAGTAACAATATGTAAAGTGCCCCTATGTAAAGTAACAACGCATATTACCTGCTATCAGTTCATCTCTCGACCCGGCTCTGGCGCCAAGACCTCTCGGTTGCCGTTGTGACCTGGCGCGCTGACAATCCCTTGAGCCTCAAGCTGCTCGACAATTCGCGCCGCACGGTTGTAACCGATTTTAAATCGGCGCTGAACGCCAGAGACTGAACCACGACGAGATTGCACTACGTGCTCGACCACTTGATCAAACAGAGGGTCCATCTCTTCATCACCTTCGGGCTTCTCGCCCGGTAGCAACGCTTCTGGCCCTTGGTCTCCGTTGGTGATCTCATCAATATAGTTTGGCTTGCCGCGTGCCTTCCAGTTGTTGACCACCGCATGCACATCGTCATCTGAAGCAAATGCCCCATGGACGCGAATGGTGTGACTCGATCCGGAAGGAAGATACAACATATCACCCATACCCAGCAGTGACTCTGCCCCCCCTTGATCGAGAATGGTTCGAGAGTCCGTTTTGGTTGAAACGGTAAATGCAACCCGCGTAGGAATGTTCGCTTTGATCAAACCGGTAATAACGTCTACTGAAGGGCGCTGCGTCGCCAAAATGAGGTGGATACCCGCGGCGCGCGCTTTTTGTGCTAAACGCGCGATCAACTCTTCGACTTTCTTCCCGACCACCATCATCAGATCGGCAAATTCATCCACGATCACTACGATATAAGGCAGCTTTTCGAGCAGCGGTGGATGCTCATCCATACTGTCACCCGGTTGCCAGAGCGGATCGTGGATTGGGTGGCCCGCATCTGCCGCCATTTTCAGCTTGTCGTTGAATCCTTTGATGTTCCTAACGCCCAGTGCAGACATCAACTTATAACGCCGCTCCATCTCGCCAACACACCAACGCAATGCATTGGACGCATCCTTCATGTCGGTCACCACTTCAGACAACAAGTGAGGAATCCCTTCATACACTGACAGCTCAAGCATTTTCGGGTCAATCATGATAAAGCGGACATCTTCTGGGGTCGCTTTATAGAGGATACTCAAGATCATGACGTTCACCCCGACCGAT